>DATESI010000172.1:0-2193 GCA_035270905.1 Anaerovoracaceae bacterium | reverse complement strand
AATTATAGCAAGAGCAAATCCGCAGGCAACGGCCGCCGCTACCAGCAATGAATTAACAAGTCTTAGAAGACCCGATGTAGTGTCCCCGATTAGCATGTCCCTTATGGCATTGGTTAGTGCAATCCCTGGTATTAGAAGCATGATGCCCCCAATCATAATCTTGTCAAGGTTAACACCTATGCCTGCAGCAACACATAGCACTGCAATGACTCCTCCCACCAGAGAAACCACGAAGCAATATACAATTTCGTTCTTTTCCTTGCCTCCCATGAAATGCTTAATAGCACCAATGAAGAATCCCATTATTGCCGCAGCTAGGGCATCCTCCCAGCCTCCGCCAAAAAACACAGTAAATCCACTTGCAGTAAGGATTGCACCCAAAAACTGCATCAGTGGACTTAGCTTTTTCCTTCCCATAACCTGGTCAAACCGCTGACTTATCTCATCAACATCAGGGTTGTTGGCACAGATGTATCTTGACAGGTCGTTTAGATAATCTAGCTTGTCGAAGTCAGCCTCATACCTTACAACCCTCCTAATTTGCGTAATTATTTCTCCTTCAGGGCTTTCGAATGTCACCTGAATATTGGACATGGTAATAAAGGCGTTGGCTCTTGTGCCGCCGTAGCTTTCGCACATTCTCTCAACGCTGTTTTCTGCGCGGCTCACCTCTGCACCTGCGACTACCATTTCTTCGCAGATATCAAGGATTGCCTGAAGCAGCCTTTTATAATCTATTTTCTTCTTTGTAATTTCCTTTTCCATGTCATCCCTTAATCATCCCACTATAGTTGGAGCTTCATTACCTCCGGGTGGCACTTGGTTCCACGCTGCGGACAAGTCTCGCAATCGAAAAAGTAGGGAGCCTCCTCAAAGGTCACCGTCTTGAAGCCCTTTTTTCTAAAGAACTCAGGAGCCCTTGCAACCAAATTCAATTCAGTTGCACCCATCTTCTTGGCCTCCTCAATTGCCTTATTGAGAAGAATAGTCCCAACATCCATCTTGCGATAAATTGGGTCTACTGCAATTCCATCCACAATGAAGGCACCTAGCCTCTTGCCTAGAACTATGGCACCAACCAGGTGTTCTTCCTCGCCGTGAACGATTTTCCAGCAGCCCACTATGTCAGTGTCAACCTTATCATCCTCGTTAAACTCCAAATCGTTGGCGATAAAAAAATCAACCAATCCCTCGTAGTCGTCTGTTTTTTTCATTATTAATCTCATCATAATACTTTCCTCACATCCGATTCTTTAGTATAAATTTTTAATTTATTATGTAATACACTAAATACAAGTGGGAACTTCTCGCCCTTTTCGCCGTCTATATCAGTTGAAATGTCAACATCAGATTCTATCCTAATATCCGAGCCCTTGAACATAAGTATGTTCTTGTGCTCAACATGATTACCCTGCAGCACCTTAATTAGAAGGGGTGCCATTTCATATATCGGCATTGCCCTGAACAGAATCACGTCCAGCAGACCGTCGTTAATATCCCCGTCTGGAGAAATATTCTTGAAGCCTCCTGCCGACTTGCCGTTCATTACCACCATGAAAAACATTTCTTCCTCGTAGGAAATCTTCGGCGTGCTCAGCTTAACCTTAATAGGCTTAAGGCTAGTCACCTCCGATAGACCCTTGAGATAATATGCAACTATCCCCAAAGTGTTCTTCAGCATAGGGTCCGTCTTTTGACTTACATCAACCATAGAGCCGATTGCCGCAACATTGATGAAATAGCTGTTGTTAACCACCCCAACATCCGAATATGTGAATCTCTCCCCAAGGGCAATCTCCACCATTTCCTCGATATTATCAGGCATCTCAAAATAGTGAGCAAAGTCGTTGGCCGTCCCCGCCGGGAACACCGCCAGTGGCAAATCTATATCATTATTAATCATGGCATTGACGCAAACATTAATAGTTCCATCACCGCCTGCCGCAATAATCTGCCTGTACTCATCCTTATAGGTCTCCTTATTCATAGTCTCAAAGTACAGCGTTATATCCTTGCCCTTGCCGGCACGAATAGGAATAATCTGATAGCCCTCATCCTGATAACGTCCAATAATATAGTCCAAATTACGCTGAAACAGCACGTCACCTGATGTGGGATTATAGAATAATATAACCTTCTTCTTAATTAAACTGCTCATTTCTTAGTAGCCCCCTAATTTCTCCTATCAAATAA
>DATESI010000171.1:0-2172 GCA_035270905.1 Anaerovoracaceae bacterium | reverse complement strand
TTCTTAGGGTCAACGATGAATAATGCGCCAGGCATTCCCTTCATGTCCTTAATTCCGCCTAAGAACTTCTCTAATTTTTCTGCTTCAGCCTTTAGCTTGAATACTTCCTTCTTGTTCAGCTTTTCAAAAGTTCCGTCTTCGCCCATCTTGTTGATGTCAGCCAGTCTCTTGATTCTTCCACTGATTGTCTTGTAGTTAGTAAGCATTCCGCCAAGCCATCTTTCGCTTACGAAGTACTGTCCGCATCTCTTAGCTTCGTCTACAACTGCAGCCTGAGCCTGCTTCTTAGTTCCTACGAATAGGATTGGTTTGCCTGTTGCGGCAACTTCCTTCATGAAAGCGTAAGCTTCATCAATCTTCTTTACAGTCTTCTGTAAGTCGATGATGTAGATTCCGTTTCTCTCTGTGAAGATATAAGGAGCCATCTTAGGGTTCCATCTTCTTGTCTGGTGTCCAAAATGTACACCGGCTTCTAGTAATTGTTTCATTGAAATTACTGCCATTTTTTGTTCCTCCTAGGTTTCTCTCTTGCACCCAGCTTTTGGTCTTACCAAGGACCTCTAAGGCTCGCTGTACTTTTCTCTTATTTCGTACATCCCGGCCTATGAGGCACCACCCGGCAGACAGCAGGGCGTGCTAATTTTATTTTGTCCGTCCTTTGTGGACGACACTAACAAATACTATACTACAAAACCCTTGCAAATGCAAGGGTTTTATTGGTCTCAGCCGGGTATTTTTTCACACTTACGATAATTGCAGCTTATATTATGTGTTTGATATACGCATAATACCGTTGCTTCGTTCTTCCGTAGTTATCCTTGCCCAGGAGATATGTGTCTCCTGTATCAAAATAAATCACTTGATCCTCCATTTTTGTTACTCTTTCAAAGTTAATGGCACAATATTTGAGACACAGATAAAATCTGTTGTCGAGCTTCTCAACAACCTCTTCCATTGTTGTATAAAACTCATGGGTTTGATCTGTAGTTACAATTCGGACCTTTCTTTTGTTCCTCTCAACATATAGAATCTTGTCAATAGGAACCCTTTCAATGTATCGTCTTTTTACGACATCAATAAAATCCTTCGCCATTTTATTCTTCCCTCCTTAATCTATACCTACTTTCTTCAAATAAAAAAATGTACCCGGCTGATACCGAATACATTTTATCATCAAAATATTTTTAATTTTGTCAAGAAAACGCAACAATATGTCCGAATAATGAACAAATTGCTCTGTTTTGCATTTTACTTTTGTTCCTCACCTGTAGGAGTTTGCTCTCTGGTGTAGGTAATAAGATCCTCTGCAATCTCGTTTGCAGCGAATGAAACTGGCTTAGTAACATCTGCCTCTGTCAAAACGGGCTTGCCGTCAATAATATCTCTGGCTCTCTTTGCAGCAAGAATAACTAAAGTGTATCTGCTGTCCGCCTTTTTTCTAACCTCGTTAATTGATGGATATAACATTATATTTCCTCCTTATACATATCTATAAGCTTGTAAATGTCCTGAGAAACCTTGGAGTGTTCAGCAATAATAATTGCCTTTACTCTGCTTATTGCTTCCTCAAGCTCTCCGTTTACTACGCAATAATCGTATTTATCGATATAGGAAACCTCCTTCAAGGTCTCTCCTAATCTTAAGTTAATGGCTTCCTCCGTTTCGGAGCCCCTGCCGGTGATTCTCTTTCTAAGCTCCGTCATAGACGGTGGTAGAATGAAAATGAAAACACCATTTGGATAGGCTTCCTTGACCTTAAGGGCACCCTGAATATCAATTTCAAGAACTACATCTATTCCCTTGGATAATTTGTCGATAACCTTCTGCTTAGGGGTGCCGTAAAAGTTCCCGTACACCTGTGCATATTCCAGCAGACCGCCTTGAGCAATTTTTTCTTCAAATTGTTCCTTAGAGGTGAAGTAGTAGCTTATGCCCTCTTCCTCTCCCGGTCTTGGATCTCTGGTTGTCATAGAAACAGACAGTTCAACATCCATATCCTTAATCAGTTCTTTGCAAATAGTGCCTTTGCCCGCCCCCGATGGTCCTGAGATAATGAAAAGCTTGCCTGTATGTAGTCTTTCGTTTGACATCTTCATCTCCTTGCTTGTCTTTTTCGCCTTATACTGCGTTGCCGCTCGCGTCTGCGGTACTCACGTACCTTATGTACTGTCT
>DATESI010000170.1:0-5655 GCA_035270905.1 Anaerovoracaceae bacterium | reverse complement strand
CCACAGTTGCTGCACTGCCAAATAACTTCCTGTTCCTTCTTGAAGACCATGCCGTCCTTAACATTCTGAGCAAGCTTTCTGTATCTTTCTTCATGCTCCTTCTCGATTTTAGCAACGCCTTCCATCTGATCTGCGATTTCCAAGAAACCTTCTTCCCTTGCTGTCTTTGCCATCTCAGCATACATTTCAGTCCACTCGTAGTTTTCCCCTTCTGCAGCCGCTATCAAGTTTTCTTCAGTAGTACCGATGCCTATAGCATGCTTAAACCAAAGCTCTGCATGTTCCTTTTCGTTTCCTGCAGTTTCCTCGAATATCTTCTGAATCTGAACATATCCGTCCTTCTTAGCCTTTGAAGCATAATATGTGTATCTGTTTCTTGCCTGTGATTCACCTGCAAAAGCAATTAGCAAGTTCTCATATGTTTTAGTTCCTTTTAAATCTTTCATTTTCATTTCCTCCGTTTTTAAACAATTCATTAATTTTCCTTGCCCGCACATCTACTGCAGACATCCTTCAGCAGCGTATCGCTGACTTCCGCTTCATTCCTGTTTACATTAAGCGTAGTATAAATCGTCTCCTCCATTTTATGCATCGCTTCTTCGCTAACAGGATCCAGATCCATAAGTCTACCGCATTTCACACATGTCATGTGATAATGTTTCTCCATCTTACCATCGAACCTATCAACTCTGCCGGGTGTGGTGATTCTAATTATCTCACCCATATCCTCCAGATTGTTCAGATTCCTGTATACCGTCGCGACCCCTATGCTCGGCATTTCCTTCTTCGCCTCGCTGTAGACCCACTCAGCAGTAGGATGTACTGTGGTATCCTTTACTATTCTTAATATCAAACCCCTTTGTTTTGAATATTTCATACTCTCTCCCTTAAATCTGATATTGATTATCATTATAATAATCTGCGAATTAAGGCTTGTCAACTAGTTTTTATTAATTTTTTTCTGTTTATTTGGGCTCTAGGGTGGTATACTATTATTATCAAACAGCCCAGCCTATTCTTAGGTTGGTCAAATCAAGTTAAGATATACATTGGAGGAATTAATATGAAAAAGTTTTTTAGATGCCAGCATTGCGGCAATATCGTTGAAATGGTACATGAGTCAGGGGTTCCTGTGGTATGCTGCGGCGAGCCTATGATTGAGCTAGTTCCAAACACTACTGATGCAGCCCTAGAAAAGCATGTCCCTGTAGTTGCAGTAAACGGCAAGGAAGTTGTAGTTAATGTAGGCGAGGTTCTACACCCAATGATTCCTGAACATCATATAGAGGTAATCATTCTCGAAACAACCCTTGGAAGCCAAAAGAAATACTTAGACCCTGCAGGCAAGCCTGTTGCTAAGTTTGCTCTCCTTGATGGCGAGCAGGTTGTGGCAGCATACGAGTACTGCAACCTTCACGGTTTCTGGAAATACGCTTTATAAAACCCAACTGCAATCAGAATTGCAAATTCAGCAAAGCAAACGGCAGTCCGCATATCAATGGGGCTGCCGTTTTGTTATTTCATCTTTATTTTGTGCTGTTTCTTATTCCTATGATTGTGGCATAGGCACTTATTTACTTATACATACTTCGCTATCCTTGAGCCGATGTCTGCGTTGTTTAGTACCAGCTTGATGTTGGCCTCTAGGCTTTCACCGCCTGTAAGCTCAACCACCTTGGATAGTAGGAACGGAGTGATGCGTTTGCCTGTAACTCCTTTTTTGCTACATTCCTTGAGAGCCTTCTGGATATAGCTATCCATCTGGGAGAATGGAATTTCGTCTTCTGCCGGAATTGGACATGCCACCAAGACGCCACCTTTGAAGCCAAGCTCGTGCTTAGCCTTGATAAGCTTGCCGATTTCTTCTACACTATCCATTCTGCAATCTGCATTGTGACCGCTTTGTCTGCTATAGAATGCAGGGAACTGGTCCTGTCCGTATGTGATAACGGGAACTCCTGCAGTCTCAAGGTACTCAAGAGTTGCTGGAATGTCCAGAATTGACTTGGCTCCTGCACAGATAACTGTAACATCTGTGTTCTTCAGCTCCTCAAGGTCTGCTGAGATGTCGAAGGACTCTCCTGCACCTCTGTGAACTCCGCCAATGCCACCGGTTACAAACAGCTTGATACCTGCCATCTTAGCGGCAATCATTGTGCCAGCTACTGTAGTTGCACCGTCTAGTTCTTTGGAGATTACAAAGGGGAAATCCCTTCTGCTAACCTTTATAACATTCTCGGCTTTGGCCATATATTCGATTTCTTCCTTGGTTAGACCGACGATTATCTTGCCGCCGATAATACCAACCGTTGCAGGAACCGCGCCGTTCTTCCTGATTGTCTCTTCCACAGCCAGTGCAGTTTCAACATTTTTGGGATAAGGCATTCCATGTGCAATAATGGTTGATTCCAATGCAATTACAGGAATACCCTCATCTAAGGCGTTCTCCACCTCAGGATTGATTTTTAGATACTTCTCATACATTAGTCATTCTCCTTACAATTTTGTCCATAGTTATATTTTCATTGACAGCGGTTCTCGCTTCCATAGCAATAGAAGCTGCTGCCATTCCTAACCTTGCAATGTCTGCCGTAGACATTCCCCTTACGCTGCCAAGCAGTATGGCTGCGGAGAATGCATCGCCAGCTCCGGTGGCACTGACAATCCTGTCAATATTGGGCTCAATGAAACCCTCTGAATCCTTGTCCTTGTAGTACACACCCTTTTCGCTCAAACTAATATATACTCTCTTGACGCCTCTGTCAAGAAACCAATTGCCTGCCTGTCTCAAATCTTCATCTGTGTCAATAGTCAGTCCGCTGATTATCTCTGCCTCCTGTCTATTGGGCTTAATAGTATGGAATCGTCCGATAAGATTCTTAATACGTTCGGCCTTAGGTGATGATACGGGATCAAGAAACAGAGGAACGCCGGATAGCTTATCTGTTAGATACTCCAAAATTTCTTCCTTAAGATTGCAATCCAGTGCGACCATCTTGGACTGCCTAAGTCTCTCGATTTTTTCATCAAGAAAGGCAGGAGTAATATTCTCCAGAATGTCCATGTTGCACATTGCAATCTCCATGTCGTTATTCTTGTTGAGTATAGAAAGGTACATTGCCGAAGTCTGTCCCGGAAGCAAATGCACATCCTGGGTATCTACCCCAAGCTGCTCAAGCTGCGCCTTGGCACCCTTGCCTGCGAAGTCATCCCCTGCCACGGATACCATGGCAACGCTTCCACCCATTCTTGCAATGTTTTCTGTAATGTTACGTCCAACCCCGCCAAAGGCAATGTTAATCTTACCCGGATTGGAATCCTGGTACATAAGTTCTTCGTAGGGACAGCCCTCTATGTCAATGTTGATACCACCTATTATACTAATATCCGCATATGTTTTTTCTGCCATTTACATTTCTCCTCGTATATAATATAGCCCAGCCCGATATAGCTCAGCCCTATGCCTTATTATCTGAAGGGCAAAGGTCTCCCCTAGTCCACAAAAATGCTTCCGCCAATAAATTCTCGAATAATGGAATTATTTACGATTATGGAATCGTCCTCTATGGTCTTGAAGAACCTGAGGAACTTAAGCATCCTGACTGCCTCGGCGTACTCCGGCTCATCAGGCATGATTTTTTTCAGCAAAGGCTCCGCATATTTTTTTAGCACGGAAATTTCGTAGATGTGCACCGAGTTGAACATAACATCTGCCTCTCCGTTATATGGGAAAATATTTTTGTCCTCTCCGGCTCTTACCTTCGGCCAGTCTGCGATGGTGCTCTGAGCGTTGTGGCCACGGTAAAGATTATCTCGCACCATTCTTCTCAGCATACGCTCGTCGGTAGTTGGAATCCTGTTGTGGTTGTCAATGTTGAGCTGCGTCAACGGACTGATGTAAATCTTGAATTTTTCGTCATGGGAAATTTCCTTAGTCAACTCCTCGTTGAGGGCGTGTATCCCCTCGATTACGATTGGCTGGCTCGCCTTGACTGCCGTAATTCGCTTGCCATATTCCTTATGCCCCGTGAGGAAATTAAAGGTCGGCAGGTCTACAGTCTCTCCATTAAGCAGGCCGTTCATGTTGTCATTAAACAACTGAATATCCACTGCAGAAAGGTTCTCGAAGTCCAGTTCGCCGTTTTCGTCTATCGGGGTTTGTTCTCTTTCCACGAAATAATCGTCAGTTCCCATGTAAAGTGGGTCAAGGCCATTGACCTTGAGCTGTATGCAAAGTCTCTGGGCGAATGTTGTCTTGCCTGATGAGGATGGCCCTGCGATAAGGATGATTCTCTTGTGCTGCTTCTTAATCATATCAGCGATTTCGGCAATCCTCTTCTCATGAAGTGCCTCGGATAATTGAATCAGCTCCTTGTACTGCCCGCTCTCTATCTTATCGTTAAGGTCCGCAACGTACCTAACGCCTAATAGCTTCTCCCATTTGGTCTGTTCGCCGAAGGCCTGATAAAGCTTGACCTCATCTATATAGTCAGGAATCCTGCTTGGATCTGACGGGTGAGGAAATCTTAGAAGAACCCCACGTCTATATTTACGTAGCTCAAATTTGTCAAGGTATCTGGTGGAAGGCACCATGTATCCATAGTAAAAATCCTTATATCCATCTAAGGAGTAGAATTTCACCTTCTTAAGATGAAGGGATTCGCTTAGGATTCTTGTCTTTTCTATGCTTCCCTCGTCTACCAAAATCTCAATAGCTTCATCTCTTGATACGATTTGCTTCTTGATTGGAAGGTCAGCCTTAACCAGTGCCCTCATTCTCTTCTCTATATCCTTGACGTTTTTGGCTGTCAAAGGATTGATGGTTTTAATCTCTGTATATAGTCCCTTGTTGAGGGAATTCTGAATATCAACAGGCACTCGCCCCAGCACATCACTCGCCGCCTTGAGATAAAGCATAGACAAGCTATACTGATAAATCAGATTTGCCGCCTGGGTTCTCATGTCCAAAAGCTCAATGCTTACTGGCTCCTCGATTTTGTAAATCAAGTCCTCAACCTTATTATCTACCTTGGCTGCCAAAATAGTATAAGGCAAATCCTTTTTTATTTTCATATATAAATCTTCTATTGTTGTTCCTGCGTCTAGGTTTACAGTTTCCCAGTCTGCACGCGGTGAAGTCTTAAGTCTTATTTCCATTTCTTTTCCCCCGTAATTTAGTATTGACATAAGTATATCATAATTATGAAAACTATGGTTAAAATATTGTGTGAAAGGAGTGATGGGCTTGAGAAAATTCATACTGACATTGCTTATCATTGGCGGTATCAACTGGGGACTTGTTGGAATCTTTGATTACAACCTAATCACCGGAATCTTTGGTACTGGCCTTGAGGTCATAAGCAGGATTATCTTTGCCGTTGTCGGCTTAGCCGGGCTATGGGCAATTACCTACTTGTTCGACAGAGAGAGAACAGTATAAGAGTCAATAATCCTTACGCAAAAGAGAAACCCGCCATATTCGGCGGGTTTTGTCAAATTAACACATCGGTGTTTTGCCCTCTCACTATTTAGCATCTGGCAGATTCGCAAATGTCACAGTCGTCTCCGCAGCCAAAGGTGCTCGGGTTGCAAAACATCAAAATCAGCAATAAAAAGAAGAATAGTAGACTGTCATCTACTCCATTTCCTCCAAAG
>DATESI010000169.1:0-5322 GCA_035270905.1 Anaerovoracaceae bacterium | reverse complement strand
GTCAGGGAATCAATATTAAATCCTCTTCTGCCAAAGAGACTTACGACTCTCGTTAAGACGTTTGCCTCGTTGACAACAAGCACACTTACAATTTCTTGCTTCATCTTTCTATACATATGTAGCCTCCTGCGTCTATTAGTTAATAATCATATCTTCAACGGTCTTGCCGCTTGGAATCATTGGCAGTACTCTTTCTTCTCTTGATATACTGCAATCTATCCAAACAGGTCCTTGTGACTTCAAGGCCTCATTCATTGCTGCCTCGAACTCTTCAGGAGTTTCTGCTCTATATCCCTTGGCACCGAAAGCATCTGCAAGAGCTGCAAAGTTTGTCTTTCTTTCTGGTACTGTGTTGGAATACCTCTCGCCGTAAAAGATTGTCTGCCACTGATAAACCATTCCAAGAACCTGATTGTTCATTATTATCGTAATAATAGGAAGGTTCTGGCTAACGGCTGTACATGCTTCATTAAGATTCATGTGGAAGGAACCATCACCTGTGTAATGAATTACACGATTGTTCGGGCAACCTATCTGTGCACCTATTGCTGCACCATAGCCATATCCCATAGTTCCAAGACCACCACTTGTAATAAATCTCTTGGACTTATCATGCTTGATATACTGTGCCGCCCACATCTGATGCTGACCTACGTCAGTAACATATATGGTGTCGTCTCCCGTCATATCGCAAACCTTGTGAATGATATCCTGTGGATGAAGCTTGCAATCCTTGGTCTTAACAACTCTTTCTTTTTTCTTCCAGCTAAGAACCTTTTCGTGCCATTCTTCATGGCTCTGCTTCTTAATCTTTGGAATTAAGGCTTCTAAGAAATCCTTAATATCACATATGGTTGAAACGTCTATCATTACATTCTTATTAACTTCACTTCTATCAATGTCTACCTGAACAATTGTTGCTCGCCTTGCCCATTTTTCTGGGTTAAGGGCAACTCTGTCACTAAATCTTGCTCCAAGTGCTATTACCAAATCTGCCTGATCGATTGCTCTGTTAGCTGCAATAGTTCCATGCATTCCGATAAGTCCCAAATTGTGTTCGTTATCAGAACCCACAATTCCTGCTGCCATAAGAGTGTATGCAGCCGGCAAATCTGCCTTGTCTATAAGCTGGTTAAGAAGCTTGCCACCGCCTGATGCGGGAACACCACCACCTACATATAGAACAGGTTTTTCGGCCTTATTAATTAATTGGGCGATTTTGTTGACATCATCTTCATCAACCTTAGGCTTCTCTTGAAGTTCCAAAGGACTCTTGGAAGTGTAGTCAACCATCGCCGCTGTTACATCCTTAGTAATATCTACGAGGACAGGACCCTTTCTCCCACTATTTGCAATTTTGAATGCCTCGCGTAGTGCCGGCTCTAGATCTTCAATCTTGTTGACGAAGTAATTGTGCTTCGTAACTGGTAGCGTTATTCCCGTAATGCATATTTCCTGAAAGGCATCTCTACCTATTAAGGAATCTGGTACATTAGCAGTAATTGCAACCATTGGAATACTGTCCATGAAGGCAGTCGCGATACCTGTTACCAAATTAGTGGCACCCGGTCCGCTTGTTGCAAATACAACGCCCGTCTTACCCGTAGCTCTGGCATAACCGTCGGCAGCATGAGCAGCTCCCTGCTCGTGAGCAGTAAGTACATGCTTAATTTTGTCACTATACTTGTAGAGCTCGTCATAGAGGTTTAATGCAGTACCGCCTGGGTACCCAAAAACTACGTCTACGCCTTGATCCAGCAATACTTCTGCTACTACCTGTGATCCTGTCAATTTCATATCTACTATGCTCTCCCTTTCTGTTATTTTCGCCCTTGCTATGGTGATTTCTTAGGCAAACCCTCATAGCTAGGTTATCTCATACCCTTATTATATAGATGTTGGGATAAAAGTCAATAGATTTTTTGTGCTTTTTCACAAATTATTTTAAATTTTATGTTGAAAATTAACAAATTTTCTATTGACATTCCCTCATATTTCCATTATATTGTTATCATAGCGTGAGCAAACACGCCTTTTATTAGGGAGGACAATAATAATGAAGAATCATGAAAAGTATGCCGTCGGATATTTTATCCCTCCGGTGAGGGAGTATAAATGGACGAAGAAGAACGAAATTGAAAAGGCACCCATGTGGTGCAGCGTAGACCTGCGCGATGGTAATCAGGCCCTAATTGTCCCAATGAGCTTAGAGGAGAAATTGGATTTCTTCAAGATTTTGGTGGACATTGGATTTAAGGAAATCGAAGTAGGCTTTCCTGCCGCTTCAGAAACAGAATATGAATTTTTAAGAAAACTAATAGAAGACGAACTCATCCCTGATGATGTTACAATTCAGGTTCTCACACAGTCAAGAGAACACATAATAGATAAGACCTTCAAATCACTTGAAGGTATCAAGAGAGCTGTAGTACACCTCTACAACTCCACGTCCCTTGCTCAGCGTGAGCAGGTTTTCAAGGCATCCAAAGAGGAGATAATCGAAATCGCCAAAAGTGGTGCCAAATTAATGAACGAATATGCCACAAAATTCCCGGAGACAGACTTCCGTTTTGAATACTCCCCTGAGAGCTTCACTGGAACTGAACCTGAATTTGCGAAAGATATATGTAACGAAGTAATAGATATATGGCAACCGACTGCAGATAAGAAGGTTATAATCAACCTTCCTGCAACAGTAGAGATGTCACTGCCACATGTCTTTGCCAACCAAATTGAATATATGTGCGACAACCTTCATAGCCGTGAAAACGTTATCGTTTCCCTTCACCCTCACAATGACAGAGGAACTGGCGTTGCCGATGCAGAGCTTGGACTTCTTGCTGGCGGTGACCGTATTGAGGGAACCCTATTCGGTAACGGAGAACGAACAGGTAATGTGGATATCGTAACCCTTGCAATGAACATGTTTTCCCATGGCATTGACCCAGGTCTTGACTTTTCTGATATGCCTTCAATCGTCGAGGCATACGAAACATATACCGACATGAAGGTAGACCCGAGACAGCCATACGGCGGCAAGCTTGTATTTGCTGCTTTCTCTGGTTCCCATCAGGATGCAATTGCCAAGGGTATGAAGTATAAGGATGCAAACAATCCTGACAAGTGGACAGTTCCATACCTTCCTATTGACCCTCATGACGTTGGTAGAGAGTATGACGGAGATGTAATCAGGATTAACAGCCAGTCTGGCAAGGGCGGCGTAGCCTTTATTATCGAGAAAAACTACGGCTTTGCAATTCCTAAGGCAATGCAGGCAGAGGTTGGCTACATGATGAAGGATATTTCCGATAGGCATCACGAGGAGCTTTCGCCTGCTGAAATATTCGAAGCATTTGAGAAGGAATATATTAACGACTTCGACCCTATCGACATTACCCATGCAACCTTTAACCACTTCTCAGACACCAAGGCTGAGGATGATGTAACGGTTAAAATGCGAGTGGTAATTAATGATGAGGTATATAACCTTGAAGCTAGCGGTAATGGTAGACTTGATGCTGTAAGTAACGCACTTCGCAAGACGGAATATCATTTTGACTATAAGTTTGTCACCTACTCCGAGCACGCAATCAGTGCCGACTCCAACTCTAAGGCTGCTGCATACATATGTATTGAAGACGCCAAGGGTAACCAGTATTGGGGTGTAGGAACTCATGCAGATATAATTCTGGCATCTGTCAATGCACTGGTATGTGCCTTGAACAGACAGAACAAGAAGATACATTTTGTGAAATAATTAAGAAGGAGAAGAACACTATGGGTATGACAATGACTCAAAAGATACTTGCGGCTCATGCCGGACTTGATTCTGTTGTCAGTGGACAGCTTATTAAGGCCAAGGTTGACATGGTTTTGGCCAATGACATTACAGGACCTGTCTCAATCAATGAGTTTAACAATGCAGGTTTTGAAAAGGTTTTTGATAAGAGCAAGGTTTCTCTTGTCATGGATCACTTCGTTCCTAACAAGGACATTAAATCAGCAGAGCAATGCATGAAATGCAGAAGCTTTGCCAAAAGATTCGATATTGACAATTTTTATGATGTCGGCGAGATGGGAATCGAGCACGCGCTTCTACCTGAGAAAGGCCTTGTGGCTGCAGGCGAAGCAATTATTGGTGCAGACTCTCACACCTGTACATACGGAGCACTGGGTGCATTCTCAACAGGCGTAGGAAGCACAGATTTGGCGGCAGGGATTGCAACAGGCGAAGCCTGGTTCAAGGTTCCAAGTGCAATCAAATTCTATCTGACAGGTGCACTTTCTGAAGATGTAAGCGGCAAGGATGTAATCCTTCATATAATCGGTATGATTGGCGTAGACGGTGCTCTATATAAGTCAATGGAATTTGCAGGCCCCGGTGTTAAGAATCTTACCATAGACGACAGACTTTGCATTGCCAACATGGCAATTGAGGCAGGTGCTAAGAACGGCA
The DNA here is from genome assembly GCA_035270905.1 of Anaerovoracaceae bacterium. GTDB lineage: Bacteria > Bacillota > Clostridia > Peptostreptococcales > Anaerovoracaceae > JAVXAG01. The sequence continues at coordinate 866 of DATESI010000169.1, read as the reverse complement.
TTTTCCCTGTTGACGAGGTGACTAGAGCCTACATGAAAGGCAGAGTCAACAGACCTTGCAAAATCTATGATGCAGATGTTGATGCAGAATATGAAAAGATATATGAGATTGACTTATCTAAGATTAAACCAACAGTCTCCTTCCCTCACCTTCCCGAAAACACCAAGACAATCGATGAGGTTGGCGATGTAAAAATTGATCAGGTTGTAATTGGCTCCTGCACTAACGGCAGAATTTCTGATATGAAAATTGCCGCAGATATTTTTGAAGGCAAGCATGTTCACCCTGATGTAAGAACCATAATTATTCCTGCAACTCAGAGCTTATATAAGGAATGTATCAAGCTTGGATATATCGAGACCTTCATTGATGCAGGATGCGTAGTTTCAACGCCAACTTGCGGTCCATGCCTTGGCGGATATATGGGTATCCTGGCAGAAGGAGAACGCTGCGTTGCAACAACAAACAGAAATTTTGTAGGTAGAATGGGACATACAAAGTCAGAGGTTTATCTGGCAAGTCCGGCAATCGCGGCAGCATCTGCCATCGCCGGCAAAATAGCCCCTGTAGAAAGGAGCAAGTAATTATGGCTAAGGTACAACAAAACTCAAAGGTTCAAAAAATGCAAGCCGATGCAAATGGCAAGGTTTTTAAATATGGTAACAACATTGATACAGATGTAATCATTCCTGCAAGATATCTGAACACACAGGATCACAAGGAGCTTGCAAGTCATTGCATGGAGGATATTGACAAAACCTTCATCAAGAAGGTTAGTGATGGCGACATTATCGTTGCCGGCGACAACTTCGGCTGCGGCTCATCTCGTGAGCACGCCCCTATTGCCATCAAGGCCAGTGGCGTCA
>DATESI010000168.1:0-5951 GCA_035270905.1 Anaerovoracaceae bacterium | reverse complement strand
CTCTTTTCTCTCTGTCAATTTATCTATTACTATTGCCGCCAAGGAACTTGTTGATGTCCCAAGGCTTGCAGGTAGGTATTTGGCTCTGTAATTATCAAGGATGTCCTGGTTGTTGCCTTCTGCATCAATGGCTTCTGCAAGCTCCTTGCCATCTCTAAAGACGCAACCCGGCATAGTTTCAAACAGGTCAATGTTGAGGCCGTTTTTGGATGTGTACTCTTCATAGTCATATACGTAGTAGTATGTCTTTTTATTTAATATTGCACCCTCAATGGCAATTGCTGAGTAGTCAGTTATCAAATAGTCGCAAACTGACAACAGCTCTACTGACCTATACTCTGGACATAAATAAACCCCTGGTTTCTCGCAGGTTATCTGTTGGTTGGGATGTCCCTTAATTATAACAATATATTTGTCGTAGTTAATACTATCAACGAAGCCTTGCCAATTAAGCTCAATATTACGTCTAAAGGTTGGTGCGTAGAGTAGAATCTTTTTCTTTCCAAACTCAGGATATGCAGATAGCACTCTTTCTCTATTGTCCTTCTCAGTCTCAATCAAATAGTCGATTCTTGGAAGTCCAATATTCACCAGCTTGTCCTCACTTGTATTAAAGGACTTGCAGTAAAATGGATTCCATGCCTGCCCTCCTGCTACGATAATGTCGTAGTTCTCGTGCATCTTGAGAAGTCTTGCTGTCTTGGCACTTCTGCCCGATTCCTTATCAAGGGTCTGATATCCAGACTGCTTAATTTTGCCCAGTGCATGCCACATTTGAATTACTGTAAGTGACTTCTTATGGTGAAGTATTGATACTGCAGGCCAATAAGCATCCAGCACGCACACCTTAGATGTTGCAAGGTGATACATACTCCTTATGGTATCCATGGCAAATCCAAGAACCCCGTCCTTGCCATCAGCAAGCCTGTTGCAAATGGCCGCAATCTTAATATCCTGCCTTTCCTTAAGCAATTCCTCTTTTAACATAAAAAAATCTAGAGACAGTTGGTTAGACTGTCTGCTTAGAAATAGAACTTTGTTTTCTTTTGTTGGGAATAGCTTGAGGACGCAGTAAAAAATCTGTAATATTAATTTTCCAATGCTCACTATAATGCTCATATTACGTCCTTTACCTGCTTCATAATTCTGTCTGCCCTGAATGGCTTGGCCACAACGTCAATTGCACCTAGCTGTTTAGCACGATCTGTATCAATCTCATACGCTGTGATGAAATAAACCGGAAGTGCCGCCAGATGTTCGTCTGCCTTCATCATGCTGATAACCTGGTATCCGTCCAGCTTAGGCATTTCGATATCGAGAAGTACAACCTTGATTTGCTCTGCATACTTGTATGCCAAATCAATGGCTTCCTTGCCGTCCTTGGCCTCTATAATATTAAACTCTTCTTTGAATATATTCTTGAGTATTGCTCTGCTTACCTCTGCATCATCTGCAATGAGAATGTATGGAAGCTCCACAACCTCTTCGTTGATTTCCTCGTCCTCTGAATAGAATACAGCTTTGTTCTTACCGAAGGATTTTGCCTTGTATAACGCACGGTCTGCTCTTGAGAACATCTCTTGGAAATTAGATATAAAGTTTTCTGAGGTTGCAATACCGATACTGCACGTAATCTTCTCTGTGGTTACATCGAAGTAGATGCTCTGAACCTCCTTGAGAACATTGTTAGCCTTCTTACCAACTGCTGTCTTGTCGTTGGTGTTCTTCATCAGAATCATGAACTCGTCTCCACCGATTCTTCCTACAATGTCATTGCCTCGGAAGGACCTTTGGAGAATTGCTCCGATTTGCCTTAGAACCTCGTCGCCCTGTTGATGTCCCAGAGTATCGTTGATGCCCTTGAAGTTATCTATGTCCATAACAAGCAGAGTACAGTTTTCACCCTTACCGAAGTCATTTATATATCCCTCGCATAGATACTCTGTAGTAATCTTGTTGGATAGACCAGTAAGAAGGTCCGTTGCACTCAGCTTCTTAAGCTCAGACTTGGAATTGAAGTCCTTAATTCTAAGGTTATATATTGCAAATGCAGCAATAGTAGCAATAATATATGCTGCCGATGATGCAAAAAGATCCATCAAAAAGGCTTCTGGAGTCTTGAATGTAAATGCAAGGTATACATAAAGTACCTCAAAGATTGTTATTCTTATCATAATCCACTTGAATGGATATATATATAGAATTGCAAGGCAGATAAGCACCGGCGGGAAGAATATTCCCGGAACATCCGTATAGGCCCATATACCTGTAGCTATAATCAGTCCTGCAATGAACAGTCCGAAAATCTCTATTGTTATCTGGGTTATGTAGTACCTATGTGCCACATCATATCTCAAGACAAATATCAACGATGTGAATAGAATCTGGAAGGACATTGCAATAATCAAGAAAAGATTATAGTTGTCCCACTGACTCAAGGAATTAAAGGCAACAATTGCACCAATTAGGATTAGAGTGTAGAGCATGGTCATCTTCCTCAAAAGACCCCAGTTTTCTCTTGCAATCTCCTCACGATTATTGGTGATATACGCCTTGCTCTTCATAGCAAACTTCTTTATTCCGGCTATGTAATTCTTAAATAATTTCAAATCTTCAGCCTCGCTCACACAAATTTCATACTAACGATATAAAAACATATCTATACATCTTCCATAATACTACAATTGTCCACTAAATTCAATTAAAAAAGCTGAACTTCCCTTGGGAAATTCAGCTTTTCGCTTTTCACCTTAACTTAATTGACCAGGCTGCACCCTTATTTGTGTAGCAGGTCACTGCCATAATGAGCATCAAAAAATGTCTTAGAATACTTTTGGAGCTTCCATTCAGGCACCTTGCATGCCGGACATGGCTTCTCCACCCACTTGTTGCGGAGCCACCTAGCAGCACGAGAGTTGCGGGAATTGTAAGCCCTGAAGCTCTTGCCACAGTGAGTGGTAATCTCCAGATATCTGCCCTTTTCTTCAATCTCCCTGATTCCGTGAAGAAGCCCGCTCCTTGATGGCCAAAGCTTCATCTTGTCAAGGAGCAGCAGTAGCTCTACATTCTTCCTATAATATCTTTTCTTATCATCAGACATTTGCCTGCAACCTTCCTTCAACAAATTCCGCCGATGCTCTTGCTATATCGCTCATCAGCCTTATTCCAACCGCAGAAATCACCACGATTTCCGTCTCCTGTTTCCCCGCTTCCTGCTTCCCGGCCTCCCGGTTCCACGGTATAATTCCGACCATCTCACCTACGCAGCTTATCTGGCAAAGACCTTCACTAGTCAGGGCAAAGCCCTTCATCCTGTACGTACTCGGTGCAATTGCCTCAAGAAAGCTCCTAAGACTGGCCTTGCCAACTGGCTCCTGCCCCTTGACAACAAAGGTTACCGCACGGCTCTCAATGGTGTTGGTGGTCTCCTGACTCTCTTTTCGCCCCTCTTTTTCTGAGGAAAAGCCTGCGGCTATGGTTTTGATGCTGACATCGCAGTAGGTCCCAGGGTAAATCTTTGCCCTTGGGTTTATTGAAATTAGGGTAGACTTAATCTCCTCCATTTGACCCATGTCGATTAAGTCCATCTTATTCAAAATTACTGCATCAGCGTATTCAACCTGGCGTTCAAGTGCAGGCAGAACATCCTTCATCCCTATGAATGATACTCCGTCGATTACAGCTATTGAACCAAGCAGATTATAATTATCATTTGTTTCTTTTTTGATGCCACTTACTATGGCCTCCATGTTTGATGGGTCTGATAGTCCTGATGCCTCGATGAACAGATAGTCCAAATCACGTCTTGACATTTCTATAAGTCCATCCACAAACTTATCCTTGATGCAGGCACAAAACACGGAACCGTTTGACAGCTCTGCCATCTCTATGCCATCACGCCTAATAAGCTTAGCATCTACGTTGACCTTGCCAAAATCATTGATTATTACACCAATTCTTTCGTCCTTATATGTATCAAGTAGCCTCTCCATCAATGTGGTTTTGCCGGCTCCTAGAAACCCTGTGAGAAGTATTATTTGTATACCCATGACCTTGCGACCATCCCTTCTCCCTTGCTTGCAAGGGCCAAAAACCCTAACCCCGCTAACCACTGCACCCCTAGGGTGCATTTACTAAAATTTGGCGAGGTGCCCGAGAGTCTCACTCGGCTGCGTGGATTTAGAGTCCACGTGATCCATACGATCCGCACCCCATATAATGGGCCGGCTAAGGCCCATGGTTACTATTTTTGACTGTTGCCGCTTTTGACTGTTGCCGCTGGCCTGATGGCGCCCTACAGCACCTGCCCCAGCATTACAGCTGTTCCGATTTCAAGATTATCGTGAACGGAGTTTGCCTCGAAGAGTGGCTCTGCTTCTGCATCTAGGGAATATGGCACTCCCGGGGTTGCAATCAGCACATCCTTGTCCAAATCCTCTTTGGACAGCCATGAGCCCTCGTTGGTGAAGTCAAGTATGTATTGATAGTTCTTAATTTCTTCCTTGCCCTTAAGCTTGTAATTGTCAAGACCTGCAATCTTATCATAATCCTTGTCATAAATATCAAAGTCAATCTTCATGTCATTGAGGATTGCTACGGCCTCACGCCCTACAATACCATATCCTATCACAAGAAGCTTTTCTTGTCCAATATTCTTACCGCCTTTAGCCATCATTGCCTTCATCACATGAATAAATCCAAGAGCAGTGCAGTAATTGTTATCACCGGACTTACCCTTCAGCACATTAAGTGCAAGATAACGGTTGTCATCAGCGAAGAAAAATATATTGTGTCCTGCTGTTAATCCGCTGTAAATTCCGTCGATGTCAGTCTTGTCAGTAATCTCAGCATCAAATCCCATGCTTGCAATTATTGATTGCACAGACTGGGAAAACTGCCCGATAATTCCTTCACCCTGAGTAATTGGAACGGCTGCAATTTTGTTATCCTTAATGGCTGCCTTTATATCTGCAATTCCCAGCCTGCTTGTCTTCATAAGAACATCCACAAGTTCAAGATCGGTCTTAGCCTTGAGATTTGCATTATATCTTTCCATACCCGTAAGCATGTGCTCTATCCATTCTGTTTTTAGTCTTGTCATAGTTATTGCCTCTGAATAATTTCATCAATAATTTGGCTATTGGCTAAGGCCTATACCTTGCCATACATACTTATATATTTAGGGGCTCACCGTCAATAAACTGTATGCTGCGCCCATAACGTTTAATGGTCTTGCTTTTTGCCAGCGCCATTGTCAGCCTTTCGATGCCAAAGCCTATTCCAACCCATGTGTCGAATATGCCCCATGCAGCATCAAGAAAATGTGGACCGTATGCTCCGGAAGCCACCTCCATACCGTTGACCTCAATGTCCATAGTATGTCCGTATACAGTAGATTCTTCAATGACTAGCTTATATTCCTCCTGAGAAATTCCCAGAGCCTTCATTGCCTTATGAGCCATAGCCTCAAGCTCTGCCATTTGCTCCCCTTCTTTCACCGTTGCCAGTTCCACATAGTTGAGCATGGTAAACTCGTTCATATGCTGTGCACCCTGAGATTCCTTACGGAAGCAGGAGCCGATTTCGAATATTCTAACAGGCTCGTTGGTGATTCTTTTAAGCTCTCTCATTACCGTATAAAGATTAGGTGCAAGCATTGGTCTCAGGCACTTCTTGCCGTCAAGCCAGAATACCTGCTCTGCAAGCTTGTTGTCATCATCTATAGTCATATCTGCAAGCATCTTCTTGGTAATGATTGTAGGTGTTACAACCTTGGTGAAGCCCTCGCTCATAAGCCATTCCTCTAGGGTTCTCCCTACCTGAACCGCTGCAGGCATGTGCCTTCTCTCAAGAAGCTCCTTGATATTAGCCTTGCTGCTTTTCACAAGGTCCTTTTCCAGTGCTCTGAAGAACTGGTCTCGCTCTGCGGTCGTTTCAAATTCCTTGTTTAT
>DATESI010000167.1:0-3876 GCA_035270905.1 Anaerovoracaceae bacterium | reverse complement strand
ATTACTTTTCATGCTTTTTCTCTTTTCCCGAAAGCCCTCTTTCGAGGGCTTTCGATATTAAATCATTTAATTATTTTGCTTCAACATTTATATAGTTGGAAATAACCATGTTGAAGTAGTAAGGTCCGTTTTCTGGAATCTGCTCAAGACCCTTCCATCTGTCGCTTCTGTATGCCTGAATATTGTTATCATATACTAGGATGATATAAGGTGCTTCATCATATACGATTTGCTGCATCTTATAAACCTCTTGCTGTCTCTGGTTCTCGTCAAGTACAGTCTGCTGATGTATAAATAGTCTATCATATTCACTATTGGACCACTTCGGTTCATTGTTTCCACCAATCTGGTCAGTAGTTAATAATCCCATAATTGTAGTCGGGTCATAATCTGATCCCCAGCCCCACATGAACATATCATAATCTGCTGAGTCGATAGCGTCCTGAAGTGCACCACTATCCATTGTCTTTTGAACGATTTCAATGCCTGCGTCCTTACAGGTTGATGCAATAAGCTGACCTGTTTTAACTTCATCTGCATTATCTCCAATATTGATAAACTCAAATGATAATTTATTTCCCTTGGAATCTTCTCTGATGCCATCGCCATCTGTATCCTTATAGCCTGCGTTTTCAAGAAGCTCCTTAGCCTTGTCAACATTAAAGCTTCTCATTTCTGCTGCTGAAGGCTGATAGTGGTAGAAGTCGCTAGGAATAATCATTGTAGTTCCCTCTTCAGCAAATCCACCATATGCCATCTCAATAATCTGTGCCTTGTTAATTGAATACTCAATAGCCTGTCTTATGGTTTTGTCCTTAAGAAGCGGATTACCCTTGCTGCTTGAGTCCTCATAGCAGTTGATTCCAACCTGTGTGAAGCCTAAGGTTTCACCTGCAATAATTGTAATGTTGCCATCCTCTTCAAGCTGTGAATATTGTGTAGCTGATAGGTTAACTGCTGCATCAATTTCACCAATCTTTAGAGCCTGTGCAAGTGAATCTGTATTCTTGTATTCTACAAATACTAGATTCTCAACCTTGCCCTGAGTTCCGAAGTATTCAGCATTCTTAGTAATCTTTACTACTCCGTTTTCATTAGAAACGAACTTGTATGGTCCTGAGCCAATCATTTCTTCATTAGCGAAGGTCTCAAGATCTGCTTCTGCAACGTCCTTCCAAATGTGCTGCGGAATAATAGGCGTTGTATTCATAAGCATGTTAGCCTTTGGCTCTTTGGTGGTCATAACCACTGTGTAATCATCAGGACATGTTATCTTATCGATTCCTTCAAGATAAGCTGAGTACAAATATCCAAGTCCTGTGTCCATCATCAGCTCATATGTATACTTAACGTCTGCTGATGTTACAGGCTCTCCGTCATGCCATTTGGCATTCTGGTTCAAATGGAATGTCCAAGTCAAATCGTCCTCTGAAACCTTCCAATCAGTTGCAAGACAAGGCTCTGGTTCCAAGCTATCATCATAACGAACAAGCGGATCATAGACAAGCTCTATAACTTCGTAGCTACTTGATTCGTAAGCCGAAAGTGGGTTCAAGGTATCAACAGTTGTACTCGAACCGATTTTGAATGTGGTCTTGTCGAAATCGCCGCCACCACAAGCGGTAAAACTAAATGTTACTGTCATGGCTAATATCAATGCCATAACAATTCTACGCTTCTGTTTCATCTTTTTTCTCCTCTTTAATAATTAAACTTTATAATACACCATTCTCAAGAATGGTAAATGTCTTTTGAGTGCTGTCAAGCCTTGCCTTTACTCCTAGTGGCAGGGTTGCCAGGTTGTCTGCATGTCCTAGAGGCAGTCCATATAGCACTGGTACTCCCAGTGGCTTCAAATAGTATTCCAGAACATCCTCCAAGCTTGTATCGCAGTTGTATCCTGGGTTGTATTTGAAAGGAACGCAATTCTCGCAGTGTCCAACAACAATTCCAGCCGCATCAGCCAGCTTGCCCGAATTTCGCAAATGGCAGAGCATGTGATCAAAAATCCACGGCTCCGTGTCTACGTCTTCAATGAAAAGGATTTTGCCCTTAGTATCAATTTCATATGGTGTGCCCAGGCTTGCACATATCAAGGTCAAATTGCCGCCCAAGACATCACCTTCACAAATACCTGGACTAATTGAATTAAGCCATGTCTTTTCGCTGGCAGGCTTTATCTCCCCTAGAGGCTCTTCACCTCCTATTGCTTTGAAGAACTGATTCTTGGTATACTCAGTCAATTCCTCACTATTAAACCTTGCCATGCCCGGACCATGAAATGTAACCACCCCTGCGAGCTTGTTTATTGCTAGGTGAAGTGATGTTATATCACTAAATCCGGTAAAAATCTTCGGTGATTTGCTAATAGCCTCAAAGTCGATTTTATCTATGAGCTGTGCTGAGCCATAACCACCTTGTGTAACAAAGACTGCATCAATACCGTCGTCCTTGAACATGAGGTTAATGTCACTTGCTCGTTCTTCCTCAGAGGCCGCAACAAATCCCTTGGTCTTATTAAGGTTCTTACCCAAGACCACCTTATAGCCCATGGATTCCAATGTCTCCACGCCTCTAGTTATTTCACTCTTGTTTTCCGAGGGACTAGCAGGTGATACAACCCCTATGGTGTCTCCCTTAGCCAAATGCTTTGCTTTAATCATCGCCTTACTCCTTGTAATACAATTCCTTTTTTGATTTGTTCATATCGTGAACTCGTTGTTCTTATACTGAATTTACTGCATTATATATCTCGACTTTGCTGTGGTCAACTTATATTTTCAAATTATGAGAAAAATTGCTCAATTTTCATATTGTGAACAAAATGCTCCTCGCAAAACACCTTATATCCATTTTCCCCCAAGAAAAAAGCACGATTTCTCGTGCTTTTGGGTTTTATGCTCGGGTATCCCGCAGGTTCGGGTTACCGGTTGTTTTGGTTTGGGTGGATAGGGTAACGCTTATATAAGCTCCAGCAGGTTGGCAAGATTAATCTTGGCCTCTCTGCTATCCCTATCTGATTCGTGGTCTTCCTTCCTGTAAGCGTCCATAATGTCACCGAATATTTCGGCTGTTGATGGTGGCGTATAGCTTATGGTGTTGGCTCCCGCTCTAATTGTTTCCAAAATGCTTTCATCCGTAGGCCCTCCTGTTGCAATAATAGGAACCCTCGGATAATCCTTGCGTATATATCTAACAAGCTCTGGAGTTTTGCCCGCTTCCGATACGTTAAGTACGGACACCCCCGATTCAAGTCTCTTATCTATGTCAATGTCCTCATTAAGCACTGTTGCGATAATGGGGATATCAATTACCTTGTTGATCATTGCAATGTTTTCGTCGCTTACTGGTGCGTTCACAACTACACCAAAGGCACCTTGCGCCTCTGCATCCTTGGCCATAAGCGCCGAACGCAGACCGTTGGTTAAGCCTCCTCCTACGCCGCAAAGCACAGGAATTGATGAGGCATTGATTATCGCCTGCGATATGATTTGCTGCGGAGTAAATGGATAAACCGCCAGCACAGCATCGGCATTACAATTTCTAATAATTGCAATATCCGTTGTAAAAAGTACTGATTTGATCCTTCTACCCATGATTACAATTCCCTTAGCCTGCCAAATAACCTCTGGTATTTGAAGGCTGTGAGCCCGTAATGTTCCGCTTATTCTTGGTATTTCTCTATCACTCATTTGTGTCCCTCCTTGATTAACCCCCGATGAATATCCCCTTTATTTTGATATGTTATTATACTACGATTTAATGTAATAAACAATGAAAATGGAATCAAAACTATATGGTTTTTTTGTGTTTTATGGTATACTTTATTGGAATATTATTGAAAGGAAAGTATATAATGAAATTCAGGTACAGGAC
>DATESI010000166.1:0-2448 GCA_035270905.1 Anaerovoracaceae bacterium | reverse complement strand
GTTTACTGAAGATTAATGATTTATTAGTACAAATATGAGGGGGAATTATCTATTCCCCCTTTTTTGTAGATTAGGAGGGTCCCACTTCTTGCACTCTGGCAGGAAGGATGGCGACCGGTAGAAATAAGGGCAAAAGATATGGCTACATCAGAATATGTAATTGAAATGAACCACATCAGGAAGGAATTCCCGGGAATTGTGGCTAACGATGACATAACGCTGCAGTTAAAAAAAGGTGAAATACATGCACTCTTAGGAGAAAACGGTGCAGGTAAATCTACCCTTATGAGCGTTTTGTTCGGATTGTATCAGCCCGAAGAGGGCACAATCAAAAAGAATGGCGAGGTTGTAGAAATCAATGACCCCAACGATGCTACCAAGCTGGGCATAGGTATGGTACATCAGCACTTCAAGCTTATTGATGTGTTTAGTGTACTCGATAATATTATTTTGGGTGCAGAGGATACCAAAATGGGATTTCTGCAAAAGAAGGAAGCAAGAAAAAAGGTATCTGAGCTTTCGGAACGTTACGGTCTTAAGATAGACATGGACGCCAAGGTTGAGAATATTACAGTAGGCATGCAACAGCGTGTTGAAATTCTTAAGATGCTTTATAGAGAAAATGAAATCCTCATCTTTGATGAGCCTACGGCTGTACTTACGCCGCAGGAAATAGACGAACTTATGGAAATTATGAGAGGATTTGCTCGTGAAGGTAAATCCATCTTGTTCATCACACATAAATTAAATGAAATCATGGCTGTATCAGACAGGGTAACAGTACTTTACAAGGGTAAATGTATCGGAACAGTTAATACAGCAGAGGTTGACAAGCAGCAGCTATCCAACATGATGGTTGGAAGACCTGTAGTTCTTGAAATTGTTAAGCCAGAGAAAACCCCTGGTGATGTTGTTATGTCTGTAAAAAACTTAACCATTTCATCGAAGATGCATGCTAACAATGCAGTCAAGAATGTATCCTTTGATGTAAGAGCGGGTGAGATACTCTGCATTGCCGGCATTGATGGTAACGGGCAGACAGAGCTGATTCAAGGAATAACTGGTCTTGAGAAGACATCTGCCGGAGAAATTACCCTTTGCGGTAAGGATATATCTGATTGTAGCATTAGGCATAGAAGCGAAGCGGGTATGAGCCACATACCTGAGGATAGGCACAAACACGGACTAATTCTTGCATATACTTTGGAGCAAAATCTTGTGCTTCAAAGATACAAGGAAAAGGAATTTCAGAGTCATGGCTTCATCAGATTTGACGAAGTAAGAAAATATGCGGACAAGCTTATAGAGCAATATGATATTCGTTCAGGCCAGGGTCCAGTTACTTCTGCAAGAAGTATGTCAGGAGGCAATCAGCAGAAGGCAATTATAGCTAGAGAGCTCGATAGAGATGAGCCTCTTATTATTGCTGTACAGCCTACAAGAGGTCTTGATGTGGGCGCAATAGAATACATTCATAATCAGCTTGTTTCCGAAAGGGACAAGGGAAAGGCAGTTTTGCTTATGTCTCTTGAACTTGATGAAGTAATGAGCTTATCAGATAGAATTCTTGTAATGTATGAGGGAGAAATAGTTGGAGAGCTTGACCCTAAGAAGACAGATGTTCAGGAGCTGGGACTATATATGTCCGGTGCCAAACGTCAGGATGCAAAGGGGGTAAGCGAAAATGTATAGAATTGATCCTAAAACAGGGTTCCAGAAGTTTTATGCTAAGGATGGAACCAAGAGCGTATTATCAGCACTTATCTCCATTATGATTGGTATGCTTGTAGGAACAGTAATCGTTGTTATTGTTGGCCTAACCAATGCCAACATAATGCCACAGGGTATAGGCGAAGGAATTAAGTTAGTATTCTTTGGAATATTCAACACAGGTCGTGAGGCAGGGCAGCTAACCTTCGGATTTAACCCTGTAAGTATCGGAAACCTATTGTTTAGAGGAACTCCTCTTATTTTGACAGGTCTTTCTGTTGCGGTAGCATTTAAGACAGGACTGTTTAATATCGGAGCACCGGGGCAATATCTTATGGGAACGGCAGCTACTCTTTTCGTAGCACTTAATGTTCCATCAGAATCTGTTCCTACTGGACTGATTTGGACCATGGCATTTGCAAGCGGTATAATTGCAGGCGGACTTTGGGGAGCAATCCCGGGAGCACTGAAGGCATTCTTCAATGTTAACGAAGTAATAACCTGTATTATGACCAACTGGATTGCAGCCAATGTGGTAACGTGGATTTTCTCTGCAAGCCATACAATGAGAAATATGGAAGAAGCGGGCAAAATCGGCTATGCTTATAAGACTACCTTTAATGGAGTTGAAACTCCAGGACTTGGAATGGACAAGATATTTGCAGGTTCCCAAGCCAACGGTGGAATACTAATCGCAATCGCAATTGCAATAATTGTATATATTATGATGTCTAAGAC
>DATESI010000165.1:0-5120 GCA_035270905.1 Anaerovoracaceae bacterium | reverse complement strand
GAAAGTAGCAGTACTAGGAAGTACAGGTTCAATTGGAACTCAAACTTTGGATATAATCAATGCAAACCGCGACAGGTTCTCTGTTGCGGTGCTTTCATGTGGTTCAAAAATAAATTTGCTCAGGGAGCAAATAAGGGAATTCGACCCGGAGGCTGTTTGCGTTGCAAAGTCTGCGGATGCCCAGATTATTAAAGAGGAGTTTCCGAGTATTACTGCTCTTCAAGGTGAGCAGGGATTAATAGATGCTGCCACATGGGACTGCGACATTGTTCTTAATGCTCTCATGGGAATAAGCGGGCTGGCACCTACCTATCATGCAATTAGGGCAGGCAAGGATATTGCCCTTGCCAACAAGGAAACCTTGGTTGCAGGTGGAGAGCTTATTATATCAGAAGTCCAAAAACAGGGGGTCAAAATGCTTCCTGTGGATAGTGAACACAGTGCAATATTTCAGTGCCTAGAAGGCAATAGAGATAAAAAGATAAAGAAAATACTTCTCACTGCTTCAGGCGGTCCCTTCAGGGGATACACTCAGGAGCAGCTAAAGGAAGTTACATTGGATCAAGCCCTCAATCACCCAAGGTGGACTATGGGTCCTAAGATTACAATTGACTCAGCAACAATGATGAACAAGGGCCTTGAGGTAATTGAAGCAAGGTGGCTCTTCAATGTAGCTGCAGAGGATATAGAAATTCTAGTTCATCCACAGAGCATAGTTCATTCGGCGGTGGAGTTTGAAGACACATCTATACTGGCACAGCTGGGACTTCCCGATATGAGAATACCAATCAGTGTGGCACTGGGCTATCCTGAGAGGCTTGCATACAGCGGCGAAAGCTTGGATTTCTTTACTAAGGCATCTAGTTTGACATTTGAGAAGCCAGACCCTGAGGTGTTTAAGTGCCTTGATATTGCTAAGACCGCCTTGAAAATGGGCGGCAGCTACACTGTTTGCATGAACGGAGCCAACGAGGTACTGGTGGATTTGTTCCTAAAGAGGAAGATTGAGTTTAGGGACATACAGGATTATTTGCAGAGAATTCTTGATGCTCACAGCCCTGTATATAATCCGGGACTTGAAGAAATACTTGAGATAGATAGAAAAACAAGGGAATACACCTTAGAGATTGTAGACAAGGAGAATTTGTTCTGCGGGATTTCCTAAGAGAATGACTGCATACCAAAGACTAGGAGTAAGATAACAGATTCAAGAAATGAAAGGGGACACAAATGGTAACAGCACTACTTGCTATATTACTATTTTGCTTAATGATTTTCCCACACGAGCTGGGACACTTTGTTGTGGCCAAGGCCGTGGGAGTTAAGGTTAATGAGTTTGCAATGGGCATGGGCCCTGCATTATACAAAAAGCAGAAGGGGGAAACTCTTTATGCGCTCAGAGCCATTCCAATCGGCGGATATTGCGCTATGGAGGGCGAGAACGAGGAATCAGAGGACAACAGAGCCTTTAATAATAAACCAGGCTGGGCCAAGATAAGCGTATTGGTTGCGGGTGCTGCAATGAATGTACTCATTGCAATTATTGTGCTATCCCTAATGCTGGGCGTAGCAGGAAGTGCGACGACAATAATAAATGAGGTTGAGGCAGGTAGCCCTGCTGCTCAGGCGGGCCTTCAAACTGGAGATAAACTTCTTACAGTAGACGGTAAGGAGCTTGAAAGTTGGAACGACCTATCAGCTTATATTGCAGCGGCTGACGGCAAAGAAATATCAATTACAATCCTAAGAGATAAGCAAGAGATGACTATTGAAACCACTCCTGCCAAGGAAGAGGATAGATATATAATCGGTGTAACTCCTAAGGCAAGCCACAATGTTTTCACCGCCATAGGTAACGGTGTCAAGGCTTCATGGGGAATGACCAAGATGATGTTCTCGGCACTGAAGC
Organism: Anaerovoracaceae bacterium; assembly: GCA_035270905.1. Lineage (GTDB taxonomy): Bacteria > Bacillota > Clostridia > Peptostreptococcales > Anaerovoracaceae > JAVXAG01. Next base: position 3,211 of record DATESI010000165.1, on the reverse strand, counting down.
AGCTGGTTACAGGAGAGGTTTCCGTAACAGAAATGACTGGTCCTGTCGGCATAGTTTCCCTTGTGAACGATACCAACAAATACGGACTTTGGTACTTCGGATATCTAACAGCCCTTATCAGTCTTAACCTTGCCATAATCAATCTGTTGCCACTTCCAGCACTGGACGGCGGCAGAATACTTTTCGTAATCATTAGAAGACTTACAGGCAAGATGATTACAGATAAGCTTGAAGGTACTATCCATACAGTTGGCTTATTGCTACTCTTTGGACTTATGATATATGTAACATGGAATGATATTACGAGGATATTTTTATGAGTAAACAAGTAAAATGCGGCAATGTAATTATTGGCGGAGGTGCACCAATTTCTATCCAGTCTATGACCAATGTAGACTCCCAAGATGAGGTGAGTCTTGTAGCACAGGTTAAGGCACTGGAAGCAGAGGGCTGCGAAATTGTGAGAATTGCTGTGCCCGATAATGAATCGGCAGAGGTTTTGGGACGGGTCAAAAAGCAGGTAAATGTGCCCCTAGTTGCGGACATTCACTTTGACCATAGATTGGCCATAGCTGCCATAGAAGCAGGTGCTGACAAGGTTAGAATTAATCCAGGAAATATCGGAAGTCTTGATAAGGTTCGTGAGGTGGTCAAGGCTGCCAAGGAGCGACAGATTCCTATTAGAGTCGGCGTTAATTCCGGCTCCCTAGAAAGGGATATAGTAGAAAAAAACGGTGGAGTAACAGCAGAAGGTCTTGCAGAAAGTGCTCTTCGCAATCTTGCAATTATTGAGGATTTGGGCTATGACAATTTGGTTGTTTCCCTCAAGGCATCTAATGTTGCAATGAATTACAAGGCACATCAAATCGTAGCCGCATCAACGGACCACCCTATACATATAGGCATAACCGAGGCGGGCACCCTTAATCGTGGCAAGACCAAATCTGCCATTGGAATAGGCGCACTTCTCCTTGAAGGAATCGGCGACACCATGAGAGTTTCACTGACGGCAGACCCTGTTCTTGAGGTGAAATATGCCAAGGAAATTCTTGAAATTCTAGGTCTAAGAAAGGCCAAGTTTGAGCTTGTGTCCTGCCCTACATGCGGCAGAACAAAAATAGATTTGCAGGGTCTGGCTCTTGCAGTGGAGGAGGCTCTAGGAAAGGCGGCAGTGCCGCCGGGTCTTAAGATAGCCGTAATGGGATGCGGGGTTAACGGTCCCGGCGAGGCTAAGGAGGCGGACTACGGCATTGCAGGAGGAGTCGGCAAGGGCATGATTTTTGCTCACGGCAAGATAATCAAAACAGTAGACGAAAATGACCTTGTGGAGGAGCTAATTAAGACAATACAAGGCAAGTAAGACAAATAAGACAATACAAGGCAAATAAGACAAATACGGCATGCATAAGATGGAGCGTTGACAAATGAAGCAACTAATTGACAGCACTATTAGATGGCAATCAATAGGCGACCACAAAACTGAAGAATATTCTTACAGCATTGAAAAGGCTGTAATCAACAAGGAAAAGGCAGTCTTAAACCTAAGCTTAAGGCTGAATTTTGTCATTCCATATGTTGATGTGGAGCGTCTTGAAGCTCTAATTAAGAATCAAATTAGTCTGCTTCAGGACGTGAAGTTTAATTTTGTTTATGAGGATGTGGTATTAACTACCGAGGAAATCATTAGGAACTTCATACCTCATATGATACATATTGTCAACGGCAAGTATGCAACCATAACTAAGACTATTAATACAGAGAATTTCACATATACAGGTGATACCCTGGAGCTTCTCGCTCTTGGAGAGCTTGCAACTGCAGAATTGAATAAAAGCATTGCTCCGAAGTTTGCAGAGCTTCTAAAGGAAAACTTCGGATTCAATGTACAGGTTTCATTCGCTAATAACGAAAACCTGTACATTAAGACCTCTAAGGAAATGAAGCAAAAAGAAGAAGAGGCAGCCCGTGAAGCTGCAAGTGCAGCAAGAGCCGCGGCAGCCGCAAACCCTGGCAGGGAAACCCAGACGGCGAAGCCGGCTTTTTCTGGGAACGGTGGCTACGGCGGTGGACAGTTCGGACAGGATGGCAAGCCTGCATACAGAAGGCGAGAGAAGGAAACTCCTGCTCAGGGGAACCGCATTATGGGCAAGGGTGTGTCGGGGGAACCGGTGTCACTTGAGGCGCTTACACCTGAGCTTGGAACGGTTGTAATCGAAGGTGTTCTTTTCAAGAAATCGGCTAGGACCATTAAGAATGAAAAGAAGCTGGTTACAATTCTCATTACGGATAAGAAAACGACGGTTTGTCTTAAGGCATTCACGTCGGATAACAAATGGCAGGAAATAGATACGCTCCTTGATACGGGTGATTTCATTAAGGTCAGGGGCGAGGCTCAGTGGGATACATATGACAATTGCCTGGTGGTAATGGCCAAGGATATTGAGAAGGGTCAGGTGCCGGTGCGTGAGGATAATTACCAGGGTCTTAAGCGGGTGGAGCTTCATGCTCATACTAAGATGAGTGCCATGGACGGACTTAATGAGGTCGAGGATTTGGTGAAGAAGGCGGCTTTTTGGGGGCAGCCTGCCGTTGCAATTACTGACCATGGGGTTGTTCAGGGATTTCCTGATGCGGCTAAGACTGCGGGGAAATTGAAGAAAGATAATAAGGATATTAAGGTGATTTATGGGCTTGAAGGCTATGTTTTTGACGATAGCGACTGTGTCTGTGAGGATGGGTCTATCGACTTCAAGAAGAACCCGACCAACCATATAATAATTTTGGCTAAGACTCAGGAGGGACTTAAGAATATTTATAAGCTTGTGTCCTATTCGCATCTTGATTACTTTTATAAGAGGCCGCGGCTTCCTAAGTCGGTCATTGCGGCTAACAGGGAGGGGCTTATTATTGGCTCTGCCTGCGAGGCGGGAGAGGTGTTCCGTGCTGTCCTTGACAATTTGCCCCAGGAGCGGGTTGAGGAAATTGCAGGGTTTTATGATTATCTTGAAATTCAGCCTATTATCAATAACCAGTTTTTGATTGAGAACGGCAGGGTTGCTGACAAGGAAGGACTTCGAGAGCTTAATAGGAGAATCGTTGCTCTTGCGGACAAGCTGGATAAGCCGGTGGTTGCTACTACCGACGCTCATTATGACGAGCCGGACTCTGCCATTTACAGAAATATTCTTATGGCGGGTCAGGGCTACAAGGA
>DATESI010000164.1:0-3554 GCA_035270905.1 Anaerovoracaceae bacterium | reverse complement strand
ATAATTGAGCCGTATCTGATTGATGACATTCTTGACGGGCTGAGGGAGAATTTCAATATCTCGGCAGGAGCCGAGATTACTATTGAATCAAACCCCAAAACCCTGACTGCCGAGAAGCTTGGCATTTATAGGGAGGCAGGCATAAATCGCCTGAGCATTGGTGTGCAGAGTTTCGATGCTGGCATACTTAAGACCCTAGGAAGGAAACACACAGCCGAAGATGCCGTAAAGAGCTTTAGGCTCGCAAGGCAGCAAGGCTTTGACAATATAAATCTGGACTTGATGTTCGCAATCCCGGGCCATAGTATGAAGCTTTGGGAGGAGACTCTTGGGCAGGCAATTAGTCTTGGGCCAGAGCATATTTCCTTTTACAGCCTGCAGATTGAAGAGGGTACGCCATTTTTCGAGATGTTTAAGGCGGGGGAGATTGACCAGGTTCCTGATGAGCTGGACAGGGAAATGTATCACATGGCTATCGCAAGGCTTAAGGCGGCGGGATATGGCCACTATGAGATTTCTAACTGTGCCAAACCGGGATATGAGTGCAAGCATAATTTGAAGTACTGGTCTATGGAGGACTATCTGGGGATAGGTAGCAATGCCAGCTCGTTCATGGGCGGCGTCAGATTTACTGAGGAGCCTTCCTGCGAGTATCACGAAAATAGCAAGGCTGACAATATGGCGGAGTTTGTGTTTACGGGGCTTCGCAAGATCCGTGGTATTGACCTTGGGGAGTTTGAGCAGAGGTTTGGCTGCGACTTTTGGCAGGTTTACAGCAAGGAAACCCTAGGGGAGATTGATTATAATGAATTAAGGGCCTTTGTGAATGAGGGCTTTTTAATAGAAGAAACCATAGAAAACAGGGATATGCTTAGGCTTTCTGAGGAGGGCATGGATATATCCAACAGGATAATGTCAATATTTGTGTAAGGAGAAGTTGGGCTAATGAAGAAGTACATACTCGCACTGGATCAAGGAACGACAAGTTCCAGGTGCATTATTTACGACAAAAAGGGCGAGATGATCAGTGTGGCACAAAAGGAGTTCACGCAGATTTACCCTGAGCAGGGCTGGGTTGAACACGATGCCAACGAGATTTGGTCTACTCAGATGACTGTTGCTCACGAGGCACTTCTAAAAATCGGGGCGACCTACGAAAACATTGATGCCATAGGAATTACTAACCAGCGTGAGACTACGGTGGTTTGGGATAAGACTACGGGGGAGCCGGTATATAATGCCATAGTTTGGCAGTGCAGGAGAACGGCGGAATACTGCGACAGTTTGAAGGAGCAGGGTCTTACGGAAATGATTCGTGAGAAGACGGGGTTGCTCATCGATGCATACTTTAGCGGAACTAAGCTTCGCTGGATACTAGAAAATGTACCGGGGGCTCGTGAACGCGGTGAGAAGGGTGAACTGCTCTTTGGAACTATTGAAACCTGGCTTATCTGGAAGATGACTGGTGGCAAGGTTCATGTAACAGACTACACTAACGCATCACGAACTATGATGTTCAACATTAACACTCTTAAATGGGATGACGAAATATTAAAGATACTTGATATACCAAGGTCCATGCTGCCGGAGCCGAAACCGTCAAGCTGTGTATACGGCGAGACTGTGGACACACTCTTTAGCGGTCCAATAAGGATTGCAGGGGCGGCAGGAGACCAGCAGGCGGCCTTATTCGGCCAGACCTGCTTCACGGAAGGCGAGGCCAAGAGTACCTACGGTACAGGTTGCTTCTTGCTACTGAACACGGGAGAAAAGCCGGTGTTCTCTAAGAATGGACTACTGACCACAATTGCCTGGGGTGTTGACGGCAAGGTTAATTACGCCCTGGAAGGCTCAGTTTTCGTCTGTGGGGCCGCAATTCAGTGGCTTCGAGACGAAGTTAACATAATCGAAAAATCTCCGGATTCGGAAGAAATGGCCCTTGCAGTTCCTGACTCAAACGGGGTGTATGTGGTTCCTGCCTTCGTAGGACTTGGAGCACCATACTGGGACCCATATGCTCGCGGTGCTGTGCTTGGCATAACTCGCGGAGCCAACAAGAATCATCTTGTAAGGGCAACCCTAGAATCAATGGCGTACCAGTGCTACGATTTGCTTACAGCCATGTCATCGGATATGGGAGGCGAACTTGTAACCCTTAAGGTTGACGGCGGAGCATGTGCAAACAATTTCTTGATGCAATTCCAGGCAGATATACTTGGCAAGGATGTAAAGAGACCTATGTGTATCGAAACCACCTCACTTGGTGCGGCATACCTTGCAGGACTTGCGACAGGATACTGGGAGAGCACAGACGACATCAGGAGCAATTGGCAGATAGATAAGACATTTAATCCAAGTATGGAAGATAATAAAAGAAAGGAACTTTTGGCAGGCTGGAAGAAGGCAGTAAAATGCGTCATGGGCTGGGCCAAATAGTGGGTGCAAAAGATGGAACAAATTAAACAAGCTAAACCAAGAGATTACATGTTTGATACCTTTAGAGGGTTATGTATGTGGAGTATTCCTATCTCTCACTTTACGAGAGTTGCAGGGCACTTCTCACAGGATTCCCTAAGTGGAATAATTTATATTACAATTAACGTATTCGTAATGCAGGCATTCGTATTCTTATCAGGATATTTTTCAAAGAAGCCTGATAGGGCGCAGGAGACAGCCTTCAAGACCTTCTTATGGCCTCTTTGGGTTGCCACTCCATTCTTCTTCTGCGTTAGGTACCTTATCTGGGGTAATGCAACCTTTTCATGGGATACACCGCCCTTTGCGCTGTGGTACTTGTTTGCATTATTCTTCTACAGATTCCTACTGAAGGAATACATAAGAATACCTCACATGTTTGCAATCAGCATGGTGCTTTATCTTGTGGCAGGCCAAATCCCTGCATTTTCAAGTACATGGGCGCTGGGTAGACTGGTATCATACTTCCCATTCTTCATAATCGGGTACTATTGCAACTCAGATCATATTAAGGCAATGCAGACTCTGAAGAAATGGCAGTGTTGGGCCCTTGGAACGGTTCTCATGGGTGTGTCCTGCTTCCTGGCCTTTTGCGTTAAGCTACCTGTAGGCTTCTATCTATTAAAGAGCCCTGCTTGCGAGTTGGACATTACATGGTATGCAGACATTCTTGGCAGAGCAACGATTTTCGTTCTTGCTTGCCTATGGATTGTACTCATGGTAAATATTCTGCCAAACAAGATGAACTATGTGGCTTATGTAGGCATGAACACTATGCCGGTATACATCTTCCACCTGATTATCAGATACGAAATCAAGAAGTACGGAATCACCTTCGGAATCTTCCCGGACAACTGGGTGGTTTACTACCTGTTAATATTCGCACTTGCTTCCCTATGCGTGCTTGTATTCTCAAGCAAGCCTATATCCAAGGGCTATGACTGGGTAATCGAAAACCTATATACTGTTTTCGCATGGATTGTGGGGTTAGTATTCAAGCTACTTGGCGGAATCGACAAGGGTTTCCTGAAGGCAGCCGGAATCTTTATAAAAAATTTGGTAAAAAAGGATGATACGGT
>DATESI010000163.1:0-4934 GCA_035270905.1 Anaerovoracaceae bacterium | reverse complement strand
GACTTGAAAAAATCCCTGCAATAGTGAAAGAAACTGACGAAAGAGATTCTGCTATAATTGCTCTTGTAGAAAATGTTCAAAGAGAAAATCTCAATTATTTGGAGGAGGCCTATGCGTACAAGAGACCCATTGATGAGTATGGCCTAACTCAAAACGATTTGGCGAAAAAGGTGGGAAAGAAGCAGTCAACAATTTCAAATAAGATGAGAATACTAAACCTTCCCAGGGAGGTGCAGGAGGAGCTGGCGGCCAACAGATTGACAGAGCGTCATGCTAGAGCGTTGCTTAAGGTGACAGATCAGGACAATAGAAAGAAAATCCTAAAGAGAGTTATCGATAACAACCTTAATGTTAAGCAAACAGAAAAGCTTATTGAAGATTTTTCAAAAAAGAGGGAGGAAGAAATTCGAAGATGTAACAAGATTAACTATATTAGTTATAGGATTTACATAAATACAATACGTAAGGCTTTCTTGCAGATTTCGGAGCTTGAGAAAAGTGCAAGATTTGCAGAAGAAGATAAGGGCGATTACATGGAGGTCGTAATAACAATTCCGAAAAATGGTGGATGTTTCACGTGAAACATCCATTTATTTTTGCAAAAAGGTGGAATTGTACACCAGGTTATTATATAATTAGAAGGAATTGAAGATATTATAGGAGGGACTAAATTGGGAAAAGCAATAGCGATTTTTAATCAAAAAGGCGGAGTAGGCAAAACTACAACCAATATTAACCTAGGTGCAAGCCTTGCAATTAAGGGACAAAAGGTACTTATGGTGGACATCGATCCACAGGGCAATACCACCAGCGGAATTGGAATTTCAAAAAAAGATTTGGAATACACGATCTATGAGGTAATGGTTGAAGACGATTTTGATTGCCGAAAAGCCGTGTTACATACAAGTATAGAAAATTTGGATATCATTCCTGCAAGCGTTGATTTGGCAGGAGCAGAGGTTGAACTTGTTGCCATTGACGGACGTGAGAGAAGACTGAAGAGTGCAATCGACAAAATAAAAGAGGATTACGATTTTGTATTTATAGATTGTCCTCCTTCACTTGGGTTGTTAACCATCAACTCATTAACAGCAGTAGACAGCGTTCTGATTCCGATACAGTGTGAGTTCTACGCACTTGAGGGGGTAAGCCAGCTTGTTAGTACAATCGAACTAGTTAAGAAGAGCTTCAATCCTAACATTGAGATTGAAGGCGTAATCCTAAGCATGTTTGATGGCAGAACCAATCTATCAATACAGGTGGTTCAAGAAGTAAAAAAATACTTTGGAAACAAGGTATATACAACAGTAATTCCAAGAAATATACGACTAGCTGAGGCACCAAGCTTCGGCATGGCCATAACAGAATATGACCCAAAATCAAAGGGAGCAGAAGCATATCAAGATTTTGCTGAGGAGTTCCTGAAGAAGGAGGGTAAGTAATGGCTGCACCAAAAAACAGAGGGCTTGGAAGAGGCTTAGATGCTTTGTTTGCTGATCAGACACCTGTTACTCCTAGCAAGGAGACAAAGGCTGAAACGGTTCAAGTTTCAACGACAGGTGACTCTGTGATTTATGTAAATATCCATCATATTAAGCCTAACGAAAACCAGCCAAGAAAGAATTTTGACGAAGAAAAAATCGAAGATTTGGCAAACTCTATCAAGGAGCATGGCATTATCCAACCCCTAGTTGTTAGGAAAAAAGATAATGATTACGAAATCGTAGCAGGCGAGAGAAGATGGCGTGCCGCACGCAAGGCCGAGCTAAAAGAAGTTCCTTGTATCGTCAGAGAATTTACCGACGAGCAGAACATGCTCATTGCAATTATAGAGAACATGCAGCGTGAGGATCTGAACCCTATCGAGGAGGCAGAGGGACTACAACGCATGGTTTCACATTTTGGATTAACTCAAGAAGAGGTTTCCAAAAGCGTAGGCAAGAGTAGGCCTTATATTACGAACTCCTTGAGACTTCTCAAATTGCCAGAGGACATCAGGCAAGAGGTTCTCGAAGGCAACCTTTCAACAGGGCATGCAAGGACGCTTATAACTGTCACTGATAGTGAAGTCCAATCTGCACTTTGCAAGAGAATTATTGCAGAAGGATTATCTGTTAGAGAGACAGAGAAGCTTGTAGCATCAATTGGTAAGGCTCCTAAGAAGAAACCAGCAAAGAAGGCTAAGGACGTTGAAATCCTCAAACAGGAAGAGGAATTGAAGGAAGTCCTAGGCACAAGAGTTGTCATAGGCCAGACCGGCAAAAAAGGCAAAATAGAAATTGAATATTACAGCAGAGAAGAACTAGAAAGATTGCTGGAACTACTCAAAACACTTAAGTAGAAAGGAATGTTTCACATGAAACTATTAATATTTTTGTTAGCCATTTGGAACGCTGTCACATTCATAATGATGGGAGTTGACAAACGTAAGGCTACCCATGACCAGCGTAGAATAAGTGAGAAAACCTTGCTTGGGTCTGCTTTCGTTATGGGTTCTGTTGGAGAGATTGCAGGAGCATTTGTTTTCCATCACAAGACAAGAAAGCTAAAATTTCAAGTGCTGCTACCCCTTGCTTTCATTTTTAACGGAGCAGTGATATATGGACTATATTATATGAACTTGATTTAATCAAAACTAAAGACATAACAACAAATGATGCTCCGTCAGGAGCATTATTTTTCTGAAAGGGAAAAAGATAAAATGACAGATAACACCACAGGCATTGATTATGTTGAACGACTTGAGGCCCTTCTTGCAGAAACGGTCAAGGAACTTAGGAACTGTGATATCCCCATATATTCTGGCCTTATTATAATTAAGGCAAATCACAGAGCCAAAAGTAGATTTGGATGCTGCAGGAAGATGAACAAGGGTATCGGTAGGCATTATTTCGAAATTGAAATTTCTGCGAGACTGGCAGAGGTAGAAGATCAAAAGATAAAAGAAATTATTGCTCACGAGCTTTTGCACACCTGCAGAGGCTGTCAAAACCACGGGCAGCAATGGAAAAGCCATGCCCAAAGAGCCAATCAAAAGCTGGGATATAACATTACCACCACAACACGCTATGAATACTTTGATTTGAGCAAACCAAAAATGTCAGAAATTAACAAGTACAAAATAGTATGCCAAAATTGTGGCACAACTACATATCGTAAGCGACAGTGTAAACTTGTCAAATACCCCCAAAATTATAGGTGTATTAAGTGCGGAGGAACCCTAAAAGTACTTAACTGCGAGTAAAAACTTTTTGAAAGAACCACAATTCATGGTATAATGAACATATACTCTATGTGTATGAAAATCACAAAATCTACACCAAAGAAAAATCGAGTCATGGTAAAATAACTATGGTTCGTTTTTAGACATTGGAGAAATCACAAATGATAGAAACAGAATTTGAAAAAATGTTAACACAGTTCTTACCACTGCCTATGTGTATAGTCAGTCCTAAGGGAAAGATTGTAGGCGCAAGTGCTCACATCGGTGAGGTGTTTATGTATGAAGGCATCAAGGATGCCGACTTTTTTGCGCTTACAGGCATCAAGACAGAACAGCTTTTTGAAGTCTTAGAAAAGGACAAATACCTTGCTGTCGAAAGAAACGGCAAAACCTTCCGTTTAATGGTGAGCCACGACAGTGACGATAGTGAAGGAAACCTGGCTGTTTTTTTCCATGATATAACAAATTTCGAAAGCCTTAAGGAACGATACAATGAAGAAAAAACTTGTATCGCTATGATTAATATAGATAACTATGATGAGCTCATTGCAAGTACCGCTGTTGAGGAGAGAATGACTACATCAACAGAGGTTGACAAGACCATTAGGCATTGGGCAACAATCATCAAGGCTTCTATTAACAGGCTCAAGGAATACGAGTATATAATGTATTTTGAGAGACAATACCTAGACGAAATGATAGAAAACAAATTCTGCATTTTAGACGAAGTACGTCAAATTGAAACAGAGGCAGATTTCCCTATCAGCCTTAGCATAGGCGTGGGTATTGGTGGCAAGACATTATTCCAAACCGAAGAATATGCTAATACCGCCCTTGACCTTGCATTAGGTAGAGGCGGTGACCAGGCCGTTGTCAAGAGAGTTAATAAGATTGATTATTTTGGCGGCAAGCTGCAGACCGTAGAGAAGGGCAATAAGGGCAAATCCAGAGTTGTTGCTCATGCACTTAAACAGCTTATAGACCAGTCTAAGAGAGTTCTTATTATGGGTCATAGATATCCAGATATGGATGCCTTTGGGTCAGCACTTGGAATTTACAGAATTTGCCAAATGTGCAACAGGGAAGCCTATATAATTATTAACGAATACAACGACGCTCTCGAGGATATTTACACATTGGCCAAGAAGAGCGATAACTATAATTTCATTAAAAACGAAAAAGCTGTCTCTATGGCAGATAAGGAAACCCTTGTGGTTGTCCTGGATACACATAGATATAGCTATGTAGAATGTCCAGAGCTTCTCAAAATGAGTGAGAGGATTGTTGTAATAGATCATCATAGAAGAGCAGAGGATAACATCGAAAATCCAATGCTGTCATATATCGAATCCTATGCATCCTCAACATCCGAATTGGTTTCGGAGATTCTTCAGTATTCAACACAAAAAAAGACACTGATTAAACTGGAGGCAGAAGCACTTCTAGGCGGAATGACCATAGATACCAACAGATTCGCGGTTAAAACTGGAGTCAGAACCTTCGAGGCAGCTGCATGGCTGAGACGATCAGGTGCTGACACGACAGAGGTCAAAAGATTTTTCCAGACAGACCTAGAGACCTTCAAGGTTAGGGCAGCATGCATCGCAGCAGCACAGATCTTTGATTGCGGCATTGCGGTGTCAATTTGCCAGGGAAATAATGTCGATGCACAAATCATTAACTCCCAGGTTGCAGATGAGCTTCTCAACAT
>DATESI010000162.1:0-2344 GCA_035270905.1 Anaerovoracaceae bacterium | reverse complement strand
AGAATCGACACCTACCGAAGTAGCGGCGCAGGTGGACAGCATGTCAACAAGACAGATTCCGCAATAAGAATTACCCACTTGCCGACAAATATAGTAGTCACCTGTCAGAACGAGCGAAGTCAGCATCAAAACAAGGATGTTGCCATGAAGGTATTGCTCTCCAAGCTGGCAGAGCTCAAGGAGCGGGAGCACAAGGAAGACCTCAAGGAGCTTAAGGGAGACTTTTCCCTGATAACATGGGGCTCCCAAATTAGATCCTATGTGTTCCAGCCATATACCATGGTCAAGGACCACAGAACCGGAGCAGAAGTGGGCAATGTTAATGGGGTTATGGATGGGGATATTGACTATTTCATAAACGAAAAATTAAAAGAAAAGGACGTAAAATGAACATTATTCAAAGACTAGCAGCAGAATTTAAGGTTAAGGTATCTCAGGTAGAAAACACTGTGAACCTAATTGACGAGGGGAACACTATTCCCTTTATCGCTCGTTACAGAAAGGAAGTAACGGGTGGATTATCCGACGTAACTCTTCGTGATATGGACGAAAGACTTACCTATCTTCGCAATTTGGAGACTCGTAAGGAAGAAGTAATCAGACTTATCGAGGAGCAGGGTAAGCTTACAGAGGAGCTTAAAGAAGAAATCGATAAGGCAGAGGTTTTGCAGAGAGTGGAGGACCTTTATAAGCCATACAAGCAGAAGAAGTCAACCCGTGCATCCAAGGCCAAGGAGAAGGGTCTTGAGCCACTGGCAATGACGATGTATGCCCAGCAGCTTGAAACTGGCGACCCACTTGAGGTTGCAATGGATTTTGTTGATAGTGAAAAGGGTGTAGAAAGTGCAGAAGATGCAATCCAAGGCGCAATGGACATTATTGCAGAGCTTATTGCAGATGATGCGGATATTGTTAAGTTGGTTAGAGCCAAGACATATGCAAGCGGAACCATTCAAACCGAGGCAGTAGATGCTGAGGATAAGAATGTATATGATGCATATTATGGACATGCAGAAGCGATTTCCAAGATGCCAAACCATAGAATTCTAGCGGTCAACAGAGGCGAGAAGGAAAAGAAGCTTAAGGTTAAGGTTGGCGTTAACACCGATGATATTTTGGCTATCCTCGAAAAGGAGACTATAACCAATTCAAAATCAATTTTCTATTCGATTCTGATAGATACAATTGCCGACTCATATAAGAGACTTATGGCACCATCCGTTGAGCGTGAGATGAGAAACACCCTGACAGAAAGAGCCGAGCTTGACGCAGTCAAGGTCTTTGCTAAGAACACCGAAAAGCTTCTCATGGTTCCACCAGTCAAGGGCAAGAAGGTCCTTAGTATTGACCCAGGGTATAGAACAGGCTGCAAGGTTGCCGTTCTTAACGAAACGGGCAAGCTGATGGCATACACAACTATTTATCCGACGGAGCCTAAGAATGATATCGCAGGCACCGAGAGAACCCTCCAAAAGATAATAGAAAAATACGGAACGGACGTAATCGTAATCGGCAACGGCACAGCCTCCAGAGAAACTGAAGAGGTGGTGTCCAATTTCATTAAGAAGCACGACTATGACATTCAATATACAATCGTAAACGAGGCGGGAGCATCAGTCTACTCGGCTTCCAAACTGGCAACAGAGGAATATCCTGACCTTGACGTAACCACCAGGGGAGCAATGTCCCTTGGCAGAAGACTTCAGGATCCACTGGCTGAGCTTGTTAAGATTGACCCGAAGCACATCGGCGTTGGTCAGTATCAGCACGACATTAACCAGGGATATCTTGACACAGCACTTACCAATGTGGTTGAGGACTGCGTTAATAGAGTCGGTGTTGACCTGAACACTGCATCACCGTCATTGCTTTCATATATTGCAGGCGTTAACATGGGAATCGCCAAGAACATTGTGGCATACCGTGAGGAAAAGGGTAGATTTGCATCTCGTAAGGAGCTTTTGAAAGTCGCAAAGCTTGGAGAAAAAACCTTCAACCAGTGTGCTGGTTTTATGAGAATTGCCGAGGGCAAGGAACCCCTTGACAGCACTTCGGTCCACCCTGAATCCTACAAGGCTGCCGAGGAAATGATGAAAAAAATCGGCATTTCCAAGGAAGAAATCATCAAGGGCGGTGCCAAGGATATAGACGACAAGATTTGGGCAGCGTATCCTGCCAAGAGTCTCAGCGAAAGTATGAAGGCTATGGCTGCGGATATCGGTATCGGTGAGATGACCCTGACAGACATTATCGGCGAAATGAAGAAGCCGGCAAGAGACCCTCGTGATGACGCACCTCCAATAATTTTTAGAAACGACGTGCGAAGCTTTGAGGACCTTAAGGT
>DATESI010000161.1:0-6152 GCA_035270905.1 Anaerovoracaceae bacterium | reverse complement strand
TTGAAGTCCTTGGCCTGCTGCCATAGCTGCCTTTTCGGCTGCCGCTGCCGCATCTGCCGCTCTAAGGGCCTCTACCTTGGCTGCTTCAACCTCTTCCTTGCTTGCACCGCCTACGGGCTGCTCTGCCTTGTATGCACTCATGTCATAGCCTGCCGCTTCGCATTCTTCGATATGCTTCTTGTATTCTTCGTCTCTCTTCTTTTGCTCCTCTGTTACTCTGTTAAGCTCATCGATAAATATGGTTTGCGGCTTGTCGTCCTTTTTCTCAGGGAACTTGAAGTCTAGGCTTTTCTCCAAGAGCTTAATCGCTGCATTCCTGTATTTCTTAGAAAGCACTCCAAGTGAGGCCATAATGTAGTCGTTATCCACAAGAATCTTAGCATGCTCTCCTGGGAATAGCATCAAACCGGTTTCGTTATGTTTAGCAATTTCCTGCATAAGCTCAATTCTGTGTGGAAGTCTTGTCAAGGCTCCGCCTGTGCCAACGATATACTTAACCTGTGTCAGGTCCTTGCCCTCTGCAACTGTGCTTCTGCCCGATGGTCCGTATATATATCTGATGATGCCGGCATGACGTTCTACTGCCTTAAGAACTGCTTCCTTAGTCAGTCTCTCAACCAGCTTGAATTCATCTTCCGTCTTTGGAATTGCTACATAGGTTTCTAATGTCTTTTCTAAGTCGATACCCATAGCCTCGCAGTCCTTTTGCATCTGTTCTTCACCGATGGACTCGATAACCTTCATTCTGTTTACATAAACTCCAAGATCGCCCTCAACAGTTCTCTTGGCCTTTGGCTCCGGTGAAATCATAATTCTTGCCACCTGATCTGACTCTGTTGCCACTGAGTGAAGGTCTGTTGTCGCGCCGCCTACATCAAGTACGATAAGGTCTCCGATGCAGTCGTAAAGCAGCTTAGTGCATTCCATTACTGCTCCCGGTGTGGGGATTATCGGCCCGCTAACCATATCTCTCACATGCTCCATACCCGGTGCCTGTGTGATGTGCTGCTCGAAGGCATCCTGTATTACCTTGCGACAAGGCTCAACATTAAGGTCGTCTATCTTAGGATAAACATTCTCTACGTTATATAGCTGCTGACCGCTTTCTTCATCAAAAATCAGCTTCATTTCTTCCTGGTTTTCGATATTGCCTGCGTAGATTATTGGGGTGTTTAGTCCCATGCTTCTAATCATTTCGGCATTTTCGATAGCCGTATCTCGCTCGCCGTAGTCAACTCCGCCTGCTATCAAAATTAAATTCGGTTTTATTTCTTTAATCTTTGCTATATCGGTTCTTCTAAGCTTGCCTGCTGTAACATAGTGGATTATGCCGCCTGCGCCCAATGCTGCTTCCTTGGCAGCCTTAGCTGTCATATCATATACCAGCCCGTGAACGGTCATCTTAAGGCCGCCTGCGGCCGATGAGGTTGCAAGCATATCGTCATATTCCAAGCTATCAATATTCATTTTCTTGCAAAGGTCATCGATTGCCCCCTGCAAGCCTACTCTTACATCTCCGTCAAGTACAGATGTTGGCGCCTGACCTTGTGCCCAAAAAATCGGATTGTCTGTATCAAAATCCTTAAACGCGTTCACAACTGTTGTTGTGGAACCGATTTCTGCAACTAGTACATCTACTCTCATTAACTGTCTCCTCCTTGCACATTCCTCTTATGGGAATAGGCTATTAATATACCTAATGTCTATTTGCCTTCGCGCTCTCTTACTAATTCTATTGCTTCCTTACCGCGAAGTTCCTCAATTACAACCTTGAACATTGCTGTTCTCTTGCCATCACTTATGATTTCTGCAACTGCCTTGTCTTCAAACTCTGGACAGAATTTTTGCCATAGGTAGTCAAGGCCCTTTCTCTTTTCTGTTTCGTCTGTTACTAGTGATACCTTACCAGTTACTATGACACTTCTAAAATATGTAGTCACATTCTCGGGAACATTAGTTGCCTTATCAATAACTGTGAAGGAGGTCTTGCCATCCTTCTCAATTAATTCATTCTTGTATCCTGCGATTGCACTATGAAAGTATATTGCCCCATCTGCATAGACATAATTCACAGGCACTCCATATGGATATCCATCATCACCATTAAGTGCAAGCACGCCAACTCCGTTTCTTGTTAATACATCCTTGGCCATTGCCTCAGTAAGCTCCTGCTTAAATCTTCTCATTTTTCTATTCATGATATTACCTCTTTTCTCATAATAAGTTTGTATAAAGATCGCCTGCAATCGCTATACAAATTTATTATAAAAAGGGGCGAGGCTTACGCCTGCCCCTTTAATAATTGATATTTTGGAATCTGAGTGAGAATTATTTTTCTCCTCTTCTTCTCTTTGCTTCTTCTGCAAGGAATGTAGCAACGTCGATACCGTGGGAGTCTCTTCCGAAACCTTGATCGATACCAGTCTTAAGAGCGTCTTCAGGGATAACCTGAGTACCACCTGCGCAGATGATAACCTTATCTCTGATACCCTTTTCTACTGCTAATTCGTTGATTCTCTTCATGCTCTTGTAGTGAATGTTGTCATGAGAGATGATTGTTGAAGCTAGGATTGCGTTTGCATTCAATTCGATTGCTGCATCAACAAGCTTTTCTACTGGAACTGAAGTGCCAAGGTAGTTAACCTTAACTCCCCATTTTTCGATTCCACCGTGCTTGATGTTGATGATCTCACGTAGACCTACTGAATGCTCGTCCTCGCCAACTGTACCGCAAACAACTACCATTGGATGATTTTCAAACTCATCATATAGAGTCTGGTCATCAAGGTGATGTGGTTCAGGTGGTACTTCAAGCTTAGTAGGGTCGATATCAAATGTAACCTTACCCTTCATTTCGATTCTTGTACCTTCAGCTTCCTGCATAACTTCTTTACTTGTTACTACAGGCTCTTCAAGACCAAGCTTCTTACCGATTTCGATAGCAGCAGCTTCAGCCATTCTTGCTTCTGTTGGAATCATCATTGTGATCATGATAGTTCCGTCGCCGCACCATTCCATCTCAGGCTTGATTGCTTTGCCGTCACGATACTTCTTAACCTTTTCGAGTCTTACATTTACATTATCTTCTTCATCAAGTTCGTCGATGAATACGATTTTGCTTCTGTCTTCGAATGTACATCCGCCGATTAGTGCTGATGGATTCTTAGGGTCTCCACCGTACTGTTCAACATTGTTATAACCAAAGTGAGCTGTAACAGGAGCCATGTAGTCTTCTTCTCTTTCGAAAATATAACCATAGCCGATGCCGCCTTCAATCTTTCTTGCGATACCGTCGCCGTTTCTCTCTGGGTATTTAGCTGAGTCTACGAAGAATCCTTCTTCAACTGCCTTGAAATATCCACCAACTTCAACGATTTCTTCCATGAACAGAAGTGCTCTTTCCTTGATGTCTCTAGCCATGTCTCTTAATGGACCGTCCTTCTTAAGTTCAACCATTTCCATTAAGCCGTCCATGCCGATTAATGCCTGTTTAGCATTGTCGCATGCTTCCATGTTGTAGATGTGCCAAGGAACGTTTCTTCCTTCATCAGGTGTGATTGTTGACTGAATGTCAGCGCTTGTTAACTTAGAAATGAACATGTTCATTACGTGAGTTACTGTAGCTTCTCTTACTGATGAGCAGATGTACTTAGTATTCTGCTGTGCTCTCATCTTATATCTACCACAAATATCTCTAAGTGCTACTGCATATGGAAGGTCCATATAGATAGCCGGAGCTGGTGTAGCTGTTGGAGGTACTGTTGATAAACTGATGTTTTCTGGTTTGATACCAACCTTCTCTGAGAACAATGAATTGATAGCATGCTGAACGATAAGTTCTGGCATTACCTTCCATGCTTCTCTTGCAGTTGCGTTAGCATTATGTGCTCCATCAATCTGAAGCATATCTGCCCACTCTATGATTTTCTTGGATTCGCAAGCATCAACGAATGATCTAACGCAGTTGATATCTCTATAAAGTACGTTGTACTGAGGGTCTTGGTGAGCACCGTTCATGCCTTCTTCTGCAAACATTACTGCTACATCAGGGCCTGCAACGCCGGAGATATATGAATGGTAGTTGATTGGACGACCAACTTCATCTTCAATAATATCCAATGCTTTTCTCTGTGCTCTAACTTGCTTTCTTGTTACAGGAATTCCACCGATACCTTGTGGTGTACCTTCCATTAGACCATCGATATGGGACTGACCCATATGTCTGATAACCATTATATGGTCTGCACCGTGCCAAGCTGCCATTCTCATTCTTCTGATATCATCTTCGAATCTACCAGAAGCGATTTCTGTAGTGATTACAGGAAGCGGCTGTGGGTCGATGTTCTCGAAGTATTTAGCAGGAGGTAGTGGAACGCTGTTCTTAAGTGGCTCCGAAACATCATGGTACTCAAATGGTCCCATTTCAAGATTCGGTGCTGGCTTTCTCCATGTCCAACCTTTTCTTCTTGGTGCATATTTATCAAGGTCTTTTAAGATGTTTTCTACATCTAATTTTTCATTGTGTTTCAAAATCATATCTGCCATCTTATTTACCTCCCTTGAATAATGCTACTGCTTCATCCCAGCACTTACCCTCAGCAAGCAATTGACTTGCTTCTCTGATTGAAACGCCTTTTTCTTTTGATAACTTATAAACTACGTTGCCTGTTCCGTGTCCCATAAGACCTCTGTCCATGCAACCTTCTACGATTTTTTGAGTATCAAGTGATGAAACTCCCATTCTTAATAGAACGGCTCTCTCTACGGAAGGAGTAGTATTCTTTCTTCCAAGCTCCAGAAGTGGGTCAACAACCTGAGCTGTTAATTCCCAGAATCTGTTGTAAAGTTCTTCGTCAGTTAAGTTAGCTATATGCTTTCTTCTCTGTTCGAAATCGTCTGCTCTTTTCATTCTTTTTCTCCTTTATTATTAAAGTCCTAATACTTCTTTTACGAAGTCAACATTTGTCTTTGTTTCTACAGCTAAGAACTCAAGGTCTGCTGCGTTAGGATTTGTAACGTTTGCTTTCTTGCAAGCTTTCTTAATAAGTGAAGCTCTGAAATGATTTACGTCTGCTTCCTGATACTGAATTAGACCAGGGTTAGCAGGGATAACGATATTCTCGCCTGGCTTGTCTTCCTTTGCAGGATCTCCGAATTTGATTTCAATTCCGTTTTCTCTTGCAAATGTAAGCTGTGGCTGTATGTGCTTGCCTGCGCCTGTGTACTCAGTTTCACTGATTACAAGAACTGCATCTTCAGGATAATCCTGTGCAAGTGAGAATGCTGCTGCAAGTGCTGTGTTTCCTGCAGGTCCTCTTTCGATACCCTCAAGGTTAGCAAGTGCTTCTGTCATGAAGAATACTTCTCCCTGTTTAACAGTGATGTATCTATCCATGTAACGAAGTGGTCTTGCTGCACTTCTTGGAACGTCTGAGTGGTCAGGATCTGTAGCATAAGGAACGCCAAAGCCTGTGTGGCCTGTTGTGCATGATTTCTTATTGAACTGCTCATCAGATGCCATGCTTAGACCTGTTAGGTCGATTGAAGCTGCAACCATTTCTGTGTTTACTGCTCCAGCCTTTTGAAGTCCTCTAGCTGTTCCTGTCATCATGCCGCCGCCTGCGTTAGTACAAACTACTACGTCAGGGTCCTTGCCGACTAACTCACGACACTGCATTGCGATTTCGTAACCTAATGTTTCGATACCTGCGATACCAAATGGTGAGTATAATGATGCATTGAAATATCCTGTGTCTTCAAGTACTGATAGGAATGTGTAGAATAATTCAGGTCCTACTGTTAACTGAATAACTTCTGCACCGTAAGCTTCGCACTTTCTTGCCTTCTCAACGATTTCTGGTTGTCCAATTCCCTTGGAGTCGTAGCATTCCTGAACGATGATGCACTTAAGTCCTTGCATTGCTGCCTGTGATGCTACTGCTGCGCCATAGTTTCCTGATGTTGCTGCGATAACTCCTGGATATCCTAATTTCTTTGCGTGTGCTACTGCACATGCTGCTCTTCTTGCCTTGAAGCTTCCTGATGCGTTAGCTGCTTCATCCTTTGCAAAGATTCTAGCGCCATAACCAGGTTTAGCATACTTTCTTGCAAGAGCTGTTATGTTTCTAAGCTCGATCAGCGGTGTGTTACCA
>DATESI010000160.1:0-9033 GCA_035270905.1 Anaerovoracaceae bacterium | reverse complement strand
CCGCCGTTACATAGGCCGTTGATGTGGATAGTCTTACATTGTCAACTCTTGTTCCATGAGCATCTACTGCGGCAAGACTTGCTCTGAAGCTCTTCATGTCCGTAGTAACCTTAGTTGCATCTACCGTTGCCTGAACATGGTCAACTCTCTCAACCAATGATTTGGCACCTGTAACTGTTACATTGTTTCTGCTCACATCTATTGCTGTCGGCTCTTCGCCCTGAGTATATTCTCCTTCGAAGCTAACTCGTACAGGCCTTGTCTGTGATACGGCCTCTTCAACAACAACCGTAACCCTGCTTATACTCTTATCTTCAATCTCAACTTCGTCAGAGCTTTTCACATTGATGTTTATCTTGATAACATGCTCACCTTCCGTCAAATCAGCAAGGTCAACAGTGGCAGTTATATCCTCTGCCTCAACCTTAGAAACAGATGCACGCTGTCCAGCAAGCCTAATATCCATGGTTTCATCGCTCACCGCAAGAACTGCAAGGTTCTGTTCCGTTAGTGCCTCTTCATTGAGGAAGGTAATTGGAACGCCCTTGTATAGCTCCGTGGTATCTGGATCAATTCCTCCTACAACATAAGCCCAAAGGCCGATTGCCAGCAGTATGGAAAGGATCATTGTAATTCTCTTATTATTCAGCATCCTTCTTCCTCCCCAGCTTATCTGACATCTTACCTATAACTGTACTCTTGTCGTTTTCGTCGGAAATATATAGATTAAGCAATGTTTTTTCTACTGTCTTAGTGTCAAGGAATCTTGTCAGCTTGCCGTCGATTGCCATGGAGATTACGCCCGTCTCCTCGCTGACGATTATTGCAATGGCATCGGAGTTTTCTGTAATACCAATACCAGCTCTGTGCCTTGTGCCCAGCGCCTTGTTTAATTCCTTGTTTTGAGTAAGTGGAAGTACGCACCCTGCCGCATAAGCCTTATCACCTCTGATGATAACTGCTCCGTCGTGTAGTGGCGCTCCCTCATAAAATATATTACCCAGAAGCTGTGCGGAAATATCTGCGTTGATCTTGGTACCCGTTTCCACTACCTCTGTTAAAGTTGTCTCTCTCTCAAGAATGATAAGTGCCCCTGTTTTGCTGCCAGAGAAGAAATCTACAGCCTTAACAAACTCATCTGTTATTAGCTTGGCCTTGGCCTTGTCAAGCTGCCCGAATGGCGCCCTCACAAACTTTCCTCTGCCAACATACTCAAGACCTCTTCTAAGCTCCGGCTGAAATACTACTACCAGGGCGATTACGCCTAGGGTCATTGTGCTCTTAAGTATCCAGTGAAGTGTGTAGAGGTGAAGCAAATCTGACAAAAAAAACATAATGACAAGTACCAACAGTCCCTTTACCAGCTGCTGCGCCCTTGTCTCATGTATGAATCCCAGAACCTTGTAGATTATGAAGGCTACCAGGAGAATGTCCAGAACATCAGTAACCCCAATGCCTGAAACAATGTTGTCTATAAAATTGCTCATAAATCTTTCCCCTTATCAATACTACTTCAATTCTACCTAAAAATACGCATTTTTTCAATAGTTATAGCATAAAAAAGTGGCAAGTTTATCTTGCCACTGAATTAATATTTGATTTTAGTATACTGTCTCAAGGATACCATAGTCCTTATCCGTTCTCTTGTACACAACATTGACACTGTCAGTGTCTACATCAAGATATACGAAGAAGTTATGCTGAAGCATTTCCATCTGTACAATTGCTTCCTCACTTGTCATAGGCTGTAGCTGAAATTTCTTCTTCTTAGCAACCTTAGCCAGCTCCTGCTCCTCAACATCTGGAAGATATTCGAAGCGAATAGTCTTGTTATCGTTGTATCTCTTCTGCAGCTTGCCCTTAAATCTGGACATCTGCGACGAGAGCTTCTCTACTACTCTATCAATCCCTTCATAAACATCAGCAGCTCTTTCCTCTGCCCTAAAAATAGTTCCCTTTGCATTAATTGTGGCCTCGACTTTGTCCTTGCCTCTCTCCTGAGATAGCATGACCGTTGCCTTAATGTCATCGGAAAAGTACTTACCCAGTTTCTCAAATTTCTTCTCGATTGTCTGTTCCAACTTGTCACTAGCATTAAAATTCTTACCTGTAATTATTACCTTCATGTGATGACCTCCTTTTGTCTTTTGCTTAATTAGATTATAGCACAACTTTTCCTCTAAGAAAATACAATTTTTCGAACAATTCTAACAAATAAGAAGTGCATAGCAGTTGCCCGGCTGACCTGGTCTTTGACCCCACACTCGCCTTGACCGGAATTTTCCCGAGGACTTACATCTAAACTACGCCATGATCGCCGCCCGCCTTGCGGAATCGGTTTACGTGGATCCCTTTGCCCGTAGCTGGCCTGGACTTTCAACCACAGACCCGGACAACTGCTATACACTTTTACTTGAGAAAGGTGCGGCTTGGCCCCAAAGGCGGCCTTACCGCACGGTTCGGTTTCCTAACTTTTTTTACTATGCAGGGTTTCTTCACCCTGCAGCCTTGGTCCCCTAACTTTTTTTACTATGCAGGGTTTCCTCCCCGTCGTTACGCCCTGCGGCGAATACGAAGATTTTAATGGTTGCCGCCCCTGCCGCCGCAAGCACCAGCCCGCACTCCCGTGCCGTGCTTCCTGTGGTGTAAATGTCGTCAAGGAGCAGTAAATTTTTGCCCTTTATTTCCTCTGCAAATTTGGGGTTCAGGGCAAAAATATTTTTTATATTCTCACGCCTTGCTTGGGCTCCCAGCCCTCGCATAGGCTTAGTGTTTTGGGTCCTTATCAGAACCTGGGGAAGACATTCCTTGTCCTCTAGCCTTGCCAGATATTCTCCAAGAAGTGCCGCCTGATTGAAGCCTCTTTGCCTTTGCTTCTTGGGGTGCATAGGCACTGGCACAATTATATCATAATCAAAGCTGCTGCCATGGCTCTCTCTATTCCCGCCATGACCGGTACTCTTGATGCCATGGCCCAAGTCATCTTCGCCATGGCTGATGCCCTTGCTGCCATGGCCTGCTGGCACTTGCCTTTCAAGCTCCAACCTGTCGTGCATAATCTCAGCCATTTCCTTGGCAATATATTTGTTCCCATTGTACTTGAGATTAAACACAATAGTACGCTCATAAAGCCCGTAGGACATACATGAATATGCCTCAAACTCATCATGGGGCAGGGGTGTTCCGTCATACCAATGTATGTGGTTCATGCAGGTGCTACAAAGGCTGTAGCTGTGGCCCTCATCTATGGGCTTCCTACAGCAGATACAATAAATCCGCTGAGGATAAATCATGTCCCGTATATTAAGCAGACTGTTTTTTATCAGTTCCCATGTGTTCATCTTTTCCCTCTTTTGAATCATCTTCTTTATGCTATGCCACCCAGTAGTCGCCTTAGCCTTACCCCAAGCCCCGAAAATCGCTTGGAAATTCGGTTGTTATCAATCATAGTGTTCATCATGTCCTGTGAGCCAACTATCACAACAGCCTCCTTGCCTCTGGTGACTGCAGTATAAAGCAGGTTCCTAGTTGCCAGCATTGGCGGGAACCATGTCATAGGCATGATTATAATAGGGAACTCGCTTCCCTGACTCTTGTGCACTGTAACTGCATAGGCAAGCTCCAGCTGGTCAAGGTCTGCAAAGGTATATGTGGCGTATTTGTCCTCGTCAAAGACTACGGTTACTTCATTAAATTCCTTGTCTATCTTCTCGATGAAGCCCACATCTCCGTTGAATATGCCCTCACCCTCGGTGAAGTCGCGGACACGCTTCCAGCCCATCTGATAGTTGTTCCTTATCTGCATAACCTTGTCACCCTCACGAAAGATTTTGTCTCCGTACTTTCGTTCTTCAAGGTCTGGGCTAGGAGGATTGAGTACCTCCTGAAGCTCCTTGTTAAGGTTAATGCTTCCAAGATAACGCTTGCGAACAGGTGTCAAAACCTGAATGTCTCTAACAGGCACTATCCAGTCATAATACTTGACAAGTCTCTCACTGATAAGCTCTTTGATGGTCTGCATCATTTCCTTCTCGCTGCTTCTTGCCATGAGAAAGAAGTCCTTGTCCTTCTCGTTGCAGGACGGGTATTCTCCGTGATTGATGCAGTGGGCGTTGACTACTATCATGCTCTCCTTGGCCTGACGAAAAATCTCTGTCAGCTTGGCGGTGAAGAAGTAGTCGCAATCTATTAAATCTCTCAGCACATTGCCCGCACCAACTGAAGGAAGCTGGTCAGCATCCCCCACAAGTATGAGTCTTGAGCCGGGCTTAATGGCTGCTACAAGTCCACGCATGAGAAGTAGGTCAATCATTGAGGCCTCGTCAACAATTATTACGTCATAATCCAGTGGACTTTCCTCGTTCTTGCCAAACTCCATAGTGTCAGCACTCTCTGAATAATAGTATTCCAAAAGTCTGTGTATGGTAGAAGCGTAGTGGCCGCTGGTTTCTGTAATTCTCTTGGCAGCTCTGCCTGTTGGGGCTGCAATTGCGGTCTTTAGCTCGCTTTCTTCGAATATATTGATTATTGTATTGATTATTGTTGTCTTACCTGTACCTGGACCACCGGTTATTATGGACACGCCACGTACAAGGGAATTCTTGATTGCCCACTTTTGCTGCTCTGATAGAACAACTCCAGTCTGTCCCTCTGTTACCTTAATGAGTCCGTCTGCATCTGCTGCCAGTGCCTTGGGACTGGCATTTTCCAGTGCAACCATGCCCTGACACACCCTTTGCTCGGCGATGTAATATGGATATAGATAGCAAACCTTGCTGCCATCGAGATCCTCCAGCTTAATGTCATATTCCATGGACATGCCAAGAAGCTGCTCCTCAACCATTGCCATAGGAACGTCTAAACATATAGGCGAAACTATTCGCTCATCATCATAAAGACACATGCCATTTGCCACACATTCGCAGAGAACTGTCTGAGGCATGTAGGTATTGCCCTCTCCTGCCATATAGCTAAGGTAATACTTGATGCCGCTCCTTATTCTGAAGGGGCTGTCGGGGGCGATACCCATTTTGCTTGCAATGGCATCTGCCTTCTTGAAGCCGAAGCCATCCACCTCTTCAACCAGACGATATGGATTTTCCTTGATGAGGTCCACTGCTCCTATGCCGTAGGCCTTGTAAAGCTTCAGGGCATAATCTGTTGAAACCCCAACCTCCTGGAATGCCAGGGATACCCTTGCAAACTCGCGATGTGCGCCGTAGGATTCTATGATTTTGCCGAGGCGCTTTTCTCCGATCCCCACAACCTCAAGAAGCCTTCTAGGTTCTTTTTCTATTATGTCTAGGGATTCCTCCCCGAATTTGTTAACAATGAGTCTAGCAGTTGCCATACCCACACCAGCGATAACTCCCGACGCCAAAAAACCTTCAATAGCCATCACGCCCTTGGGCTCCACTTCCTCGTATTCCGAAAAAGCGAACTGCTCGCCGAAGGTTGGATGAACCTTGAAGGTTCCCTTGATTGTATAGGTGGTTCCTTTATTGCAAAGGGGAATACAGCCTACTACAGTAAGCTGTTCCTCCTCGGTTTCCATTATTGCAACTGTGTAACCATTATCATCGTTATGAAAAATGATTTCTGCTATTACTCCTGTCTTTTCTTCCATCTCATTTCTTTCTAAAACGAATTATTGGGGTATCATGTCAAGGCCTCAGCCCTGTGACATCTTTTGCCGCTCTGCTCACATCTTCTGGCCTCAGCCCGGTGACATCTCTTGCCCGCTATTTGAGCCACTTGACTCCACGAGTGCTGGCTGCAAACTTGCTTCTGTTGAACTGTCTTGCCTTCTTGAGAAGATAATCTCTAACATTGTTTCTTACGTCAAGATGTACAACATCAGTAAGCATTACCAGTAGATTCTCAGCCTTTGCCGGATCATCAGTAATTCCTGCTTCCATGATATCGTTTGCATCGATTATAAGATCCTCAGGGAATACTGGCTCGTTATTGTTAATGATTTCTCTCATATAGTGGTTTCTTGATTCAATCTTGGTAGCTGGCTGGTCGTATACGATTCTCTGTGCCTTAGCCAAATTATGTAGATAATTATATCTATCCATTCCTACCTTAACAAGGAAATTCTTGAATGCCTTAGGGTCAAATAGGAATTGAATATTAAGAAGCTCGCACATTGCGTCGGTCAAATGCTGCAATGTCTCTGCATCATATACTAGTCTATCGATTGCAGCCAGACCCTTCTTCTTATCGAAGCATGTATAAAACAGTCCAAGTCTTCTAGTTCTTACCTGCTTGGTCTTATCTATTCCCTCGCAAAGCTCTGTGAAGGTTTTTCTCTCTCTTGCGTTCATCTTGCGGAAAACTTCTTCGCCTACGACTGCTGCCATAAGTCCGGAATCTGCCATCATGTTAAGGCCCTTACCTGCATGGCTTGCAACTACAATTCGCTCAAACTCTTCTCTGATTTCCTCCAAATGTCCGTCAAAAAGAAGATTGCAGTTTGCAACGGTTGCTTCGTAAACGCTCTTGTGAAGGTCGAAATCAAGCTCTGCTGCAAATCTAACGGCTCTCATCATTCTTATTGGTTCTTCCTTGAAGCTCTTATCAGCATCTTCTATTGTTTTGATGAGCTTTTTCTTAATGTCCTCACGGCCTTCGTATGGATCAAGGAATGGCTTATCAGGGTTGTCCGCCATTGCATTGATGGTAAAATCCTGGATTGATAGATACTCCTCGATTGTTCCGTCGATTGCAAGTACATCTACTACTATACCTTCGAATCCAAGGGATTCTCCCTCTTCATCAAACTTTTCTTCTGTGTAGTCCAATCTTAGCAGGTCGTCTCCTATGGTCTTAGACCTTTGGCTTGCCTTTTCCATTTCGGCCTTTAGGGCTTCCTTCATTTCCTCAGGCTTAGCAATGGTTACTACGTCCCAATCAAGTGGAGCTACTCCCATAATTGAATCTCTTACGCAGCTGCCTACTGTGTAGGCCTGATGTCCGCCTTTTTCTAACACCTTGACGATGTTGTTTACTTCCTTTGGTAATTTAATCAACTTCTAATCCTCCTGTGGTTTATATAATCTTCTATTATCCAATGTCCAAACCTTTTCGGAAAAATCTCCTGGCTCGGTGGCCTTAAGTGCGTCCTCCATGTCGAACATTCTTGCGTCCAAAATATCTAAGTAATGAAGCAGCTCTGCCTCTGGGAACAGTGGTCTCTTAGGGCTGCCAAATTCCGGCTCATAATGATGGGACAGAATCATGTGCTCTAGCATAATTGCCTTTTCTCTTGGGAAGTCTAGCTCCATGGTCATTCTGTCAAGGGCACTTACACCCATTACGATATGACCGAGCATCTGACCCTCGAAGGAATATCCGCTGGAAATTCCCATTGTGTCTGACATTATTTCGTTGAGCTTTTCCATGTCGTGGAGTATTACTCCTGCCGCAACTAAATCCTGATTAAGGTTGGTATATACCTCACAAACTCGCAGGCCTGTCATGAGCATTCTCTTCATGTGGTAAAGCAGTCCGCCAAATTCTGCGTGGTGATTCTTAGATGCTGCCGGGTAGTACATGAACTTCTCCTGGTTATCCTCAAGAACCTTGGTACAAAGTGCCTTCAGGTCCTGATCATCCATATTCTTGGCAACGTCGTAAATATAGTCGTACATATCCTCTGGCTTTTCTGGTGCAGCCTTTATGTAATCCTTAATATCCGTCATGTCGGATTCTACGCTCTTCCTTATCTTGTTAACACGAAGCTGTCTAAGGCCGTTCCACTCTGTAACGCTTGCCTTAATCTTGACGATGTCGCCTTCCTTGATTTCGCTGAGCATGGCAAGCTCTGCATCAGCCACATCCCACTTCTTGCCTGAGATGTCACCTGTGCCATCTCCCAGGGTTATATCCAAATATTGTTTCTTATTAGCTCCAAGCTTAACAGCTATGGATTTCACCATAAAAAAGTCGGTGAGTTCCTGCTCTATTTTGAGCTGGGATATATAAAATTCTTTCATCTGCATTCTCCTTTTGCTGGTCTTTTTCGCACTATGCTGCGAGCCGCGCCGCCCCTCTCGTCTTACGTACTCTCGGTACGCTGCGAGGCTCGCGGCAGCTTGCGCCTTGCCTACTGCGAAAAATCCTGCGCAAATGCATATTAGGCTTGCCCTATGCCTTGCGCGGTTACATTTAATTATATACTATTTGAGCAAATTAGTATATAATATTTGTTGTACTTTTTCAGTACTTTTTCAGTTCTTTTTAGGAGGTATAGTTATGGCTTTTGATGCTAATAAAACTAAAAATGATATAGTAAAATGGATTCAGGATTGGTTCTGTGAGAACGGTAAGGGCTGCAATGCTGTCCTTGGAATCTCTGGTGGCAAGGACAGCTCTGTTGTAGCTGCTCTATGCTGTGAGGCTCTTGGAACTGACCGTGTTATAGGCGTGCTTATGCCTAACGGTGTTCAGGCTGACATTGATGTTTCGAGGAAGCTTGTTAGTCACCTTGGAATCAAGCATTATGTTATTAATATTGAGGACTGCTACAATGGTCTAATGAACCAGCTTGAGGACAAGCTTGGTAAGGAAAATATTACAAGACCTACTGTTATGAATCTTCCAGCAAGGCTTCGTATGTCAACTGTATACGCTGTTGCTCAGAGTAACAACGGACGTGTTGCCAACACCTGCAATTTGTCGGAGGACTGGGTCGGCTATTCAACTAGGTACGGCGACTCAGTCGGGGATTTTAGTCCGCTGTCGTTCCTAACGACTGCGGAGGTTCGGGCAATCGGGCGGGAGCTTGGGCTCCCGGGACTGTTTGTTGATAAGGTTCCTATCGACGGGCTTTGTGGCAAAACTGACGAGGAAAATTTAGGGTTCACCTATGAGGTCCTTGATAGATACATCCGTACTGGTGTGTGCGAGGATGCAGAGGTTAAGGCAAAAATCGATAAGCTTCATAAGGCGAATCTGTTTAAGCTTAAGTTCATGCCTTGCTTTGAATATAAACCGTCATAAGAGCCTGAATGCTTCCCAGCCTGTGCG
>DATESI010000159.1:0-3155 GCA_035270905.1 Anaerovoracaceae bacterium | reverse complement strand
ATCTTCACCCAAAATCGCCGATACATATTGACAAATAAATAAAATGTGAGATAATTGTACTAGAGTTCAGTTTTGGACTGTAGTACAATTTTTTATAGCCCAAAAGGACATTAAATCAAGAAACCAAAGGTTAAATCACGGTATTATAAAATGTTATAGAACAGAGAGATATCATATGAAGGATAATGTAACCCTAACAAAAAAGGAAAGCAGAGCACAGGTGATTAAATTCACATTGTTCTCAATATCTGCAGGACTGATTGAGACCGGAGTATTCACATTGCTCAATGAACTTACCCATTGGAGTTATTGGCCATGCTACTTGATAGCACTAATTTGCTCAGTTGTTTGGAACTTCACCCTGAATAGGGAATTCACATTCAAATCAGCAAACAATGTGCCACTAGCAATGATGAAGGTATTCGGATTTTATTGCGTATTCACACCCCTATCAACATGGTGGGGAGCAGCCCTTACAGATGCAGGCTGGAATGAATATGTTGTACTTATCGGTACTATGGCAGTAAATCTAACGACCGAGTTCCTATACGACAGATACTTCGTATTTAGAAACAGCATGAATACTAACAAGCGTGCACATAAAAAGGAAGAAAGTGCAACCAAAGAGGATTCCAAGGCAAAGGTTGAAGAAGAGGTAAAGTAATATGGAAAAGGCCAAGCTTAGCAAGCGTGAAAAAAGTAAAAATACTATTATGCATGCAGCCAAGGGTTTGTTCGAAAGCAAGGGTATAGACAATGTTACATTCAATGAAATAGCAGATGCATCGAATGTGTGCAGAACCACCGTGTTCAATCACTTCGGAAGCATACATGAGTTGATGCTTGCACTTGTGGAGCAGGAGCTTGGAGATTTGGAAGAATACTGCATAAGCACAGGTCTTGATGGAGAGAAGCTTATTACAGCCCTATTTGATAGGCTGATTCAAGATACTGCATATTACCCACAGCTTACCACCAAGCTTATCAACCATTCGATTATAAGCAAGCAGGAGGGTAAATCCATTGCAAGAATTGAGCATATTATCAAGGAAAACCTAAAGTGCAGCAACCAAGTTAAGGACAATAAGGCAATGCTCATAATGGGAGCATATTATGGCATGGTTAACCACTACCATTCAAATAACCTAGAATTTAATTGGGAGGAAATGCAGAGCAAGTTCCACGAGTTACTAGGCATGATATAAAAAAGGAGAAGATATAATGGATGCTAACAAAAATGAAAACTGCGGAATCAGCAGATGGGATGATCCGAATCAAATCAATAAGGAGCTAAAGGCTCTTACAGATGAGCCTATTTGGGAGGTCAACGACGACTATTACGAGAATACAATTCTCAAATATTATGATGAAAAATGCAAGGAATCCAAGGCAGTCTTTGAAGAAGCCAAAGAGTACATTCCGGGAGGAGTGCAGCATAACTTAGCATTTAACAAGCCATTTCCTGTATGCTTCGAGAAGGCTGATGGAGCATACCTTTATGACAAGGACGGCAACAAATATATTGATTTTCTTCAAGCAGGAGGTCCAACAATTCTTGGAAGCAACTACCCAGCAATAAGAGAGGAAGTAATCAAGCTTCTTGAAACATGTGGACCGGTAACGGGATTGCTTCATGAATCGGAAATGCTTATTGCCAAGGAAATAAATAAACATATGCCTAACGTGGAAATGTTCAGAATGCTGGGAAGCGGTACAGAATCAGTAATGGCGGCTCTAAGGATTTCAAGAATAGCAACAGGTCACAAGAGAATAATCAAGGTCGGCGGAGCATATCACGGATGGAGTGACCAGATGGTATATGGCCTCAAAATTCCTGGAAGCAGAGCTTTGATGGAATCCCACGGAATTCCGGGCAAGGCATACGCTCTAACTGATGAGGTTAGACCAAATGACCTTAACATGCTTGAGGGCATGCTGAGAAGGAATAAACTAAAGGGCGGCACAGCGGCTGTTCTTGTTGAACCTGTAGGACCAGAAAGCGGTACAAGACCAGTAGCAAGAGATTATAACAAGGGAGTTAGAGCTCTTTGTGATAAATATGGAGCACTAATGATATTTGATGAGGTTGTAACAGGATTCAGAGTTGGGCTTCACGGAGCACAAGGATATTTTGATGTAGATCCAGACCTGACTATATTCGGTAAAATCGTTGCCGGAGGCTACCCTGCTGCCGGCGGAGTTGGCGGCAAGAAGGATTACGCCGGCTTAATGGCTGCGGGAGTTGCCACCATGGGCAAACACCGTGCCTATGTGGGAGGCACCCTAGCCGCAAACCCACTTTCCGCGTTGGCCGGGTACACGGCCATCAAGGAAATTGCCCGAACCAATGCATGCGAAATTGCTGGACGTGCGGGCGATCGTTTGACTGACGGACTTAAGGCTTTGATTGCAAAGTACAACCTGCCTTTCGTAGCATACAACCAGGGCAGCATCGTGCATCTTGAGTGTACGGGAGCTATGAGCTTTGATTTTTCATCCTTCTCATTCATTAAGTCAGCTCTTGGGCTGCTTAAGAATCAGGCAATGATGATTGAGAGGAAGGAATCCATGGAGAGAATGGGTGCGGCCTACATGGCAAACGGCATTGTTACCTTGGCGGGCAGCAGACTGTATACGTCTATGGCGGACACAGACGAGGTAATCGACGAGGCACTGAACAGATTCGAGCAGGTATTCAAAGAAGTAGTTAGAACAGAAAAATGTAAATAGGAGGCGCACCATGGGAAAATATATTTTATCTCATGACATAGGCACTAGTTCAGATAAGGCTGTATTGGTAAACTTTCAGGGAGAGGTTGTTGCAACCAGCACCCACCCTTACCCTACATACTATCCAAATCCGGCGTGGGTCGAACAGGACCCAGCGGACTACTGGAAGGCAGTTACTGAGACCAGCAAGGCAATAGTTAAGGAAAACAATTTGGAACCTGATGAGATTAAGGGAATCGTTTTTTCCACACAGGCTCAGGGAATAATTCCAATGGATAAGGACGGCAATGTAATTTACAATAACATTACATGGGTTGACGGACGGGCACAGACTCAGGCGGAGACTCTCATGAAGAGGGTTGGCGGCAAGAAGATATTCACAATGGTTGCAGGAACCCCCATTATGGGTAAGGACTGCATCGCTA
>DATESI010000158.1:0-3414 GCA_035270905.1 Anaerovoracaceae bacterium | reverse complement strand
TTAAATAATACAACTTAAAGTTGACTTTAAGTCAACCCCCTTTTTTCCCTTTCCCAAATTTTTCTTCCAATGGTTTTCCTTTTTTCATTCTATCATCAATCCCATACCCATCCAAAAAGGATGGTCTGATTAATCAGCCATCCTTTTTATTCGTTAACTTTTTATTGCAGGTATTTTGCCAGTGTCTGATAGAATACGTCGCTATCTACAGGCTTAGCAAGATGCTCGTTGGCTCCTGCCTCCCTGCAGCTTTCAACATCCTCATCATAGGCGTTGGCTGTAAGGGCAATAATTGGAATTGTCTTGGTGTCCTCTCTTGCAAGACCACGTATCTTCTTAGTTGCCGTCAGTCCGTCCATAACTGGCATTCTTATATCCATTAGAATTGCATCATAGTAGCCTTCCTCAGAAGCTATAACCCTATCCAGACCTTCCTTACCATCGCTTACACATTCAGGAATCACTCCCTTATTCTCTAATAGCTTAACCACTATTCTAGCGTTCAAAGGGTGATCCTCGCAAAGAAGGATACGTTTGCCTTCAAGAACTGCCTCGTCGAAAATCTCCTTTTCTTGGATGCCAATGCTGTCTACTGTATGAACATCAAGAGAGGTAATGAAGGTGGTTCCAACCCCCTCCTTGCTCCTTGCTTCCACCGTTCCACCCATAAGGTCCACAGTCTTTTTCACAAGGGCAAGCCCAAGACCTGTTCCCGCATTCTCTGGAATGTGCTCGTTCTTTTCCTGGGCGAATGCTTCAAACATTCTTTCCTGGAATTCCTCACTCATGCCAACCCCGTTGTCAGTAATGGTGGTTACAACATGAGCACGCTTATCCGACAGACGCTCAACATTAGTCACTAGAGATATTGCTCCCCCTTCGCGAGTGAACTTCACAGCATTAGATAAGAGATTGAAGAATATCTGATTGAAACGCTGTTTATCCACAACGAGAATTATTTCTTTATTGTTGGTGCTAAGGCTAAAGTCAATGTTCTTAGTAGTGCAAAGTGGTTTGATTATGGCATTGGTGTAGGTAGAAAACTCGTCGTAGGTATACGGCTCCGGACGCAACTCCATCTTGCCGCTTTCTACCTTGCTCAAATCCAAAATATCATTGATAAGACCTAGAAGGAATTTCCCCGATGATTCTATATCTCGGAGGTACTCCTCTGTTTCCTTGCAATTTTTTTCATTTTGGGCCAGCTCCGTCATTCCAATAATTACATTAATCGGTGTCCTTATATCATGACTCATGCTTGACAGGAATTCCGTCTTGGACCTGTTGGCATGTCTAGCCTCTCTAGCAGTCTACTTCAGCTTCTTGTTCAGCTCCATAAGCCAAGTAATATCGACTGCCATTAATATTACTAGAAGTATTACTATTATAAACGTCGAATTGAAATCATAGTCTGCAATCTGGAAGGAGCTTGTAGGCACCATGCTGACTGTATACCAATCCGTACCATAAATTTTGGCATAGACATACACACAGTCCTCTCCCAAAGCATTTTTGTAGTTGATAGTTCCTGTGTCCTTGCCCGATACTTCCTCCTGAATTGCATTCATTGCATCACGAGTCAGATTATTGTACACATACAAATATCTGAAGAAGTTATCTGACTTGAAATCGTTGTTGCTTATTATGTAGCCGCCATCATTGTTAATCAAGGCTGTGGCCATGTGATCAAAACCACCATCCAAATCAATCATATCGTTGAAGACAGATGTCTCAGTTATAGCCATCAGAGTATAAGGGTTACTTCTTCCCGTACTATCAAGTAAGCTAACATATCCATAAAAGGCAAATGACTTCACACCTGTACGATTATCCGAAAACTCTGGTGTAAATGAAATGTTGTCGTATTGCCCTTTCGCTCCTCGAAAGATTTCCTGCATTGCAGCGTAATCTGTATGCTCATAGCTAACGGCTTCCGTTTCATTAGGTTTAGCAGCCACTATGGCTATACCCTTGTAATCATTGCCTATTAGCTCAAAGGTTGTGTCCTCGCTGGCATTGGAATCGTCGATAAACTGTATGAACTCCTCACGGCTCAAATTGTGCTTGCTCTGATATCTCAAAATGTCATCCATCTTCTGATGCTGGCTTGTGAAAAACTCCGAAGAAATATTGGCAGCAGAACGATTGATATTAAAAACATCATTCAAATTTTGCTCTCTTATTTGTTCCTCTGAATTAGACCTATAAGAGAAAAACAAAATTACCATCAGGGTTATGAGCAACGCATTGAATATAATCAAGGTTGATATTTTTTTCTCTCTGAATGGATTAATTTTCATTTTGTGACACCCCATTTATTGATCCTCAGTTGGCACCCCTCTGCGTTGCAAAGGCGCTCTTTAACAAATCCATATAATGCTCGAAATCATATAATGAAAGGTTTCCCTTACCATCATCCTTCATATATTTTGGATTGTTGCCCTTAACTATATCTGTCATAGGTACTACTATCATACCATAGAACCCATAATCAAAGGTTACTTCTCCAAGCTCACAAATTTGCTCCTTTGGAACACCAAAGGCTTCAGCTGCATATTCTACCGCATCTGAAGTATTCGGAAGCAGGTTAGAAGCCTCCGCAAATTCCTTGTTATATTGCTCCGTAAAGAAGAAATTCATGAATTCTAATGCCCAGTCAAGGTCGTCCGAGTTCTTGTTCACAGCGATACCCTTACCTGGTGAAAGATATGCCACGCCACCTTCATCTGTAATAGGTGCTAGGACAAACTCATACTCCACATTGCTGTGGTAATCTTCCTTGGTTGTTGCCATAACTGTTTGAAGTGATGCAGCTGCTGGCATGAAAGCTACTGTGCCAACCTCGTCCACCGTTGCATTGCCATTACCGTCGTCCTTAATTCCAAGAAAATCGGTAGCAAGATAATGGTCGTCAGTGTTGACAAACATGTTAAGCTCATTCTCTACGTATTTATAATTGTAGTACTTGTTTTCCATTATAGTATATAGGAATTCAAGTGGTTCTCTGAATAGTTCTGCCGCTTCTTCATCACAGCTGTTAACCATATCATATGTTGCCTCATAGTCCTCGGCATGTGCAATGACATTGGCAACTGCAGGATATGCAAGCTGCTGTGCAAACAATCCTGGATTCCCGTGGAATGGGATATAACCCTCATCAGCAAGAGTCTTGGCCGCTGCAAGAAGCTCGTCCTTGTTGGTTGGCATGCTGATTCCGAACTTGTCCAGCAAGGTCTTGTTAACAAACATACCTCGAACCTTTGAACCAATAGGCACGGCATAAAGCTCATTGCTTCCGCTTATTGTAAAGTTCTTAATCATTCCTTCGAAGGTCTGGGACAAATCCAGCTTATCTGATTGACCTGTTAGCTCCAATGCATATGGAATGTATGGTGAGTCCTCTTGAATGTTGTC
>DATESI010000157.1:0-2680 GCA_035270905.1 Anaerovoracaceae bacterium | reverse complement strand
GAATACATATCGATGCCTCTGTTCTTTGGAGTGTTCCAGGGCATGATGCCCCTTGTTGGGTATTATGCAGGAAATCTGTTTGCAAGCGTAATCACAAGATTCGGCGGCATAGTTATTTTTGTTATTTTGGGTATAATCGGTGGCAAAATGCTCTTTGACGGAATAAGACATAATGATGAGCCAGAAAGCCCAGGAAAAAAGAGGTTAACCCTCGGGGTTTTATTCTTGCAGGCTATTGCTACCAGCATAGATGCCTTCGCCGTAGGGGTTGGGTTCTGTGCCGTAAGAGTAAGCATACTGCCCGCTGCATCTATTATCGCTGGCACGACCGCAATAATAGTAGTTGTCGCAATTCTCATAGGTCGAAGATTTGGCGACTTGTTTGAGAATAAGGCAGAGATATTGGGAGGTATTATTCTCATTTTAATAGGAATTAAAGCATTGCTTTAATATATAGTGCGTGTGCACAAAAATACATTAATAATAAGAGGGACAAAAAATGGAAACAATAATCGCAGCATCAAGGAACAAACACAAGATTGTTGAGATTGAAGCAATTACAACAAAATACGGAATGAATATTGTATCAAGAGATGATGCTGGAATTCCTACAATTGAGATTGAGGAGGACGGCGAGACCTTCGAAGAAAACTCATACAAGAAGGCCTTCGAAATTATGAAAATGTGTGGCAAAACTACCATTGCAGACGATTCGGGATTGATGGTAGATTACCTAGGCGGAGCACCAGGCGTGTATTCTGCAAGGTTTGCAGGAGAAGACGCAAGTGACGAGAGAAACAATCAAAAGCTTCTTAATTTGCTGGAGGGAGTACCCTACAAGGAAAGAAGAGCTAAGTTTGTTTCGGTAATAACCATGGTATTCCCCGACGGAGAAACCCTAGTTGCTAGAGGCGAATGTCCAGGACATGTTATAACAGAAGAATTTGGTGACAATGGGTTTGGATATGATCCACTATTCGTACCAGAAGGCTTCGAGAGAACATATGCCCAGCTTACAGCCGAAGAAAAAAACACAATCAGCCACAGGGCTAAGGCCTTAGCTGAGCTTGAAAAATTACTTCAAGAAAGGAAGTAATCCCTATGAAAAAAAGAGTTCCAAGGATGATACTCTTGGCAATTAAACAGTTTCAAGATCCGTACTATCAAGGATTTGCGGCACAGATTGCATTTTATTTCTTGCTTTCACTGGTGCCAATAATCATTGTATTATCACAGCTTGTCGGTATATTCGAGGTGTCCTTGGATTTCCTTGAGGATATGATAGACAATTATGTTAGCTCGGATGTAACTTCAATTCTGAAGGATTTGCTTAATTACAAGCCAGTTGGTGCTACCAATGTGTTCTTTATTATACTGGCACTTTGGGCTGCATCCCGTGCACAATTTTCAATGGCTAGAATAACCAATTATACCATATCCGATGGCAAAACCACCGGGAAGGGATACTTCAAAGAAAGAATCAGAGCCGTTGGAACAATTATTATTACTCTGTTTACAATTGCCTTTTCCTTAATAATTCTAGTTTATGGAGAAACAATAGTAGACATAGTATTCGGTAAGATTGTTGAAGGGTCCGTTGTGGACAAACTGTGGCAGTTCCTTCGCTGGCCTATTGCCATGTTGCTGTATTTCCTAATGATATCATATAACTACTATGTGCTACCATCAGAGAGAGTTCCCTTCAAGAGAATACTACCCGGAAGCACCTTTGCTTCCGTCGGAATGTTACTTGTAACAATGCTATATTCCAATTACACCAGCTATATAGCCAACTATGACTTGATTTACGGATCCCTGGCGACCATCGTCGCCCTGCTGTTTTGGTTCTACTTCTTGGCGTGGGTTTGGTGTCTTGGGGTTGTGTTTAACAAGGTCTGGAGTGAGACTAAATAGCTTGTTAAATTTCCCTGTGGCGTTGTTGCCACGCATGCTCTCAGTGCTCATGTACCATGTGTACATTCCGCGCTTCGAGATGCGCTGCGCCTAGCCACAAGAAAATTTTCCGGCGCTATTTTTTAGAAATGTCACAGGACGATTTTATGCACTATTTATAAAGAAAAAGAGAGAAAGAGGATATTATGCAGGACAATATAGGAGACGTGTTCTACGACTACGGCACGGGGCTATATGCCAATATAACTAATAGATGCCCTTGCAAATGTGAGTTTTGCATTAGGGATATGACTGACAGTCTTGGCAGTGCGGATTCTCTTTGGCTCAAGAGAGAGCCGACATATGATGAAATCATTGAGCTGCTCACTGAGGTGGACCTTGCTCCTTATGATGAACTGATTTTTTGCGGATACGGGGAGCCTCTTGTTAGGCTTGATGATGTAGTCAAGGTGGCTTCATATGTTAAGGAGAATACTCACCTTAAGACGAGAATTAATACTAACGGATTGTCAGATTTGATACATAAGAAGGATACGGCACCTATGCTTGAGGGTATAATCGATGCCATATCAATAAGCCTTAATGCACCGACAGCCAGCAAGTATAACAAGCTTTGTCATCCTATTTATGGTGAGGAAGCCTTCGATGCAATGATAGAGTTCACCAAAAGGGTGAAAGAGTTTGTGCCTAGCGTTACAATGTCAATAGTCAATGTAATTCCGCCAGGCGACATAAATCAGTGCCGAGAGATTGCAGAGGCACTGGG
>DATESI010000156.1:0-3901 GCA_035270905.1 Anaerovoracaceae bacterium | reverse complement strand
AAGTAAAGGTATTATAATAATGAGTAACATAGGTATTTTGGGCGGAACCTTCGACCCGATTCATAAGGGACACATAGCATTGGCGGAATATGCCCTTGCAAGCTGCGGAATGTCACGTATAATCTTCCTGCCTGCCAACGTTTCACCCTTCAAGCTGGGACGTAAGATGGCTGAGGAGAGTCACAGAGTTAACATGATTAAGCTTGTGACAGACGCCAATCCCTGCTTTGATGTGGATACTATGGAAGTTGACAGTAATAATGTTTCGTATACCTATAACACCCTTATTGCGATGAAGGCAAAATACCCTGAGGATAGACTATATTTCATCCTCGGCACCGATTCGTTCCTAGCATTGGAAAAATGGTACAACGGTATTCCGCTGCTCCAGACATTTTCCTTTATCGTAGGGGCAAGACCGGGCTACAGGGATGACGAAATTGACCTAATGAAATATCACTACGAAGCCAAGTATGGCAGTGAAATAATAAAAATGACTAACGATATGCTGGATATCTCATCAACTGAGATTAAGAAATGTGTAAAATCCAATGAGAGCATCGCAAAGATGGTACCTGCAATCGTAGAAAGGTATATAAATGAACACGGACTCTATAAATAAATATATAGAGCGTAATTATTCAGAGCATAGGAAGGAACACACCGAAGGCGTTCGGCAGACGGCAATGGAGCTTGCAGCTCTTTACCATGTTGACCCCCAAAAGGCGGAGGTGGCGGCACTGTTTCACGATATGTATCGAGGCGTGCCAGAAACCGCACTGAATTATTATGTGAAGCACCTCAGTTTACCTGACAAATATATGAACAACTGCAATTTGGCCCACGGCAAAATTGCCGCAATCGTAATGAAGAGAGATTACGGCATAGAGGATGAGGATATAATAAATGCAGTAAGCTTCCATACAACAGGAAGAGCTGGGATGTCAAAGCTGGAAAAAATAATTTATATAGCTGATGCTATTGAGCCGGGACGAAACTATCCCGGAGTTGATGTAATCAGAGAAATGGCCTATAAGGACTTAGACGAGGCGTGCCTCATGTCCCTAACAAGTACCATTGATTTTATAAGAAGTAAGGAACAGTTCTTAGACGAGGATACAATCAGAGCTAAGGATGATTTAACAAAGAGGAGAGGAATTAATGAATAATAAAGATTTTGCATTATTAGCAGGGAATGTCCTCCTTGGCAAGAAAGCTGAGGATTTGGTAATAATAGACATAGCGGAAAAGTCGTCATTTGCGGACTATTTCGTTATAGCCTCCGGTAATTCGGAGAGACAGATTCATACATTGGTAGATGATGTTGAGGACGCATTTGCAAAGGAAGGACTACTAGTTAAGAGTATTGAGGGCAAGCAGGGGTCAGGCTGGATACTCATGGACTTCGGGGATATTATTGTAAATGTGTTTACTAAAGAGATGAGAGATAAATATACCATTGAAAAGGTTTGGGGAGACTGTAATTTCATCGATATTGAGGAGTAATAAGAAATGAACGAAAGATATGAATTCAACGCCATTGAAGGTAAATGGCAAAAATACTGGACAGAGAATAAGTCATTCAAGGTAGACGAGGACAAGACCAAAGAAAAATACTACGTTTTGGAAATGTTTCCATACCCATCAGGCAAGCTGCACATGGGACATGTTAGAAACTATTCAATCGGAGACGTAGTTTCAAGATTCAAGAAGATGCAGGGCTTCAACGTCCTTCATCCAATGGGCTTTGACTCCTTCGGATTACCTGCAGAGAACGCTGCAATCAAAAACGGCGTAGAGCCTAGCAAGTGGACATGGGACAACATTCACGAAATGGAAGAACAGCTTGATAGACTCGGACTTTCATACGACTGGGACAGAGAGGTTCAAACCTGCAACCCTGACTATTACAAGTGGATGCAGTGGATATTCATCCAGTTCTATAACAAGGGTCTCGCATACAAGAAAGAAAACCCTGTAAACTGGTGTCCGAGCTGCCAGACAGTACTTGCTAACGAGCAGGTTGTTGACGGTGCGTGCGAAAGATGTAAGACACCTGTAGGCAAGAAAAACCTTTCACAGTGGTACTTCAAGATTACTGACTATGCAGATAGACTACTGGCAAACCTTGAGACAATGGATGGCTGGCCTAACAAGGTTAAGATTATGCAGAAGAACTGGATTGGTAAGTCAATCGGTGCAGAAATCGACTTTAAGATTGATGAAACCGACCTTAACCTGAAGGTATTCACAACAAGAGCTGATACATTATTTGGTGTTACCTACATGGTACTTGCACCAGAGCATCCTTATGTTGAGCAGCTTACAGCAGGTACAGAATACGAAGCACCTGTCAAAGAGTATCTTGACAAGGTTCAGCACATGAACGACATCGAGAGAACATCAACCTCAAACGAGAAGACAGGTGTTTTCATCGGTAAATATGCAATTAATCCAGTAAATAATAAGAAGGTTCCTATCTTCATTTCGGACTATGTACTTATGGGCTACGGAACAGGCGCAATCATGGCCGTTCCTGCACATGATGAGAGAGACTTTGACTTCGCTAAGAAGTTTGACCTAGAGATAATCCCAGTAGTAGACAGCAAGGACCCTGAGGTTGATGTTAATAACCTTCAGGCAGCCTTCGTCGCAGAGGGAACAATGATTAATTCCGGTGAGTTTAACGGAATGAACAACCGTGAAGCTATCGCTAAGATGATAGACTTCCTGGACAATAACAAAATCGGTAAGAAGACTGTAAATTACAAGCTTCGTGACTGGTTAATCTCAAGACAGAGATATTGGGGTACACCAATTCCTATGATTTACTGTGACGACTGCGGTTGGGTTCCTGAGAAGGAAGAAAACCTACCAGTAATGCTTCCGACAGACGTTGAGTTCACAGGAAGAGGAGAATCACCTCTTACAACATCCAAGGTATTTGCTGAGTGCACATGCCCTAAGTGCGGTAAGAAGGCTAGAAGAGAAATGGATACCATGGATACATTCCTTGATTCCTCATGGTATTTCCTAAGATATTGCGATGCAACCAACGAGAAGGAAGCCTTCGCAAAGGATAAGGTAGACTACTGGATGAACGTAGACCAGTATATCGGCGGAGTTGAACATGCCATACTTCACTTGATGTACTCAAGATTCTTCCAGATGGCATTATACGACCTTGGTCTAGTTAAGGACGAGGAACCGTTCAAGAACCTGCTTACACAGGGCATGGTTAACAAGGACGGCAAGAAAATGAGTAAATCACTGGGTAACGTTGTCAGCCCTGAAGAAATTATCAAGAAATACGGCGCTGACACAGCCAGATTATTTATATTGTTTGCAGCACCTCCAGAAAAGGAGCTGGATTGGTCTGATGCAGGTGTTGAGGGAAGCTATAGATTCCTTAACAGAGTATACAGATTGGTTTATGATTTCCACAAGGCAAATCCAAATGGGGATATGAACTTCGAAATCAAAACAGATGCAGACAAAACACTAAACTATGTATTAAATTCGACAATAAAGAAAGTAACTGAGGATGTAGGTGATAGATTTAACTTCAACACAGCCATCAGTTCTGTTATGGAGCTTGTAAACGAGCTGTATAGGTATAAGGAGCTTAAGGATGCAAACATCTCATTGATGGCATTTGCAATCGAAAAGCTTGTAATAATCCTTGCCCCGTTTACTCCGCATATCTGCGAAGAAATGTGGGAATACATGGGTCACAACCAGTCACTTACAACTGTAAGCTGGCCGACCTATGATGAAAGCGCACTAGTACTTGACACAGTAGAAATCGTTGTACAGATTAACGGCAAGGTTAAGGAAAAGCTTAACGTAACCAACAATCTAAGCAAGGAAGAATTCGAAAAAACAGCCATGGCTGACGGCA
>DATESI010000155.1:0-6646 GCA_035270905.1 Anaerovoracaceae bacterium | reverse complement strand
AAACTACCAAATATTTGTATATAATTTT
Organism: Anaerovoracaceae bacterium; assembly: GCA_035270905.1. Classification (GTDB taxonomy): domain Bacteria; phylum Bacillota; class Clostridia; order Peptostreptococcales; family Anaerovoracaceae; genus JAVXAG01. Next base: position 6,618 of record DATESI010000155.1, on the reverse strand, counting down.
ATCACATAAATTTTATTTATGGGGAGGAGGCAGCGTCATGACAATAATCAATTACATAAACGCATCTTTGGAGATTTGGGGCTGCGTTATGTCCGCAGTGGTAGCTTTTTGTCTATTCTTAAGTAAGCAGCCAAGAGACCTGTGCAGAAGGTTATATCTGCAAATGCTCGCTTGCAACACCGGTGCGCTATTGTTTGATTTTCTGGCGCTGATGTTTCGAGGCAATCCTAGCGACTTATGCTGGTGGGGCGTGCGAATATCCAACTTCATTGCCTTCTCATGCGGCTATCTGCTCATGGTAACATTTGTACGTTATCTAACAGAATATATAGGACAGAGCACTGTCGTTTCTAGAGTGCCTCTGCAAATCGCCAGAGTCATCGGAGGCATATCCATCCTTCTAGTTGTAGTGACACAGTTTTTCCCACTGATTTACTCCATCGACAGCCAAAACATCTATCACCGTGAGGACTTCTTTTGGCTATCGCATATGACAGGAATAGTTGGCATGGTGCTTTGCGTAGGGATATTGGTGCACTATCGTCAAGCAATAGGAAGACAAGAAAGAACAGCATTTTGGATTTATGTCCTGCTGCCCGTTGTGGCGCTGTGTGTTCAGATGTTCGTATATGGTCTGGTGCTACTGAATTTAGCCAACTCCATATCACTTATTATAGTATTTTTGTTCCTGCAGGCAGAGCAGGGGAGACGCATAGCAGAGGCCGAAAACAGTCTGACACAAAGCCGTATAGCAATCATGCTTTCACAGATACAACCGCATTTCCTTTTTAATGCGCTGAATACCATAGAGGCACTCTGCACCAAGGACCCAGAACTTGCAGCCAAAACTGTACAGGATTTCGGAGTTTATCTGCGTGGTAACATGGACTCACTTAGTACTCAAACCCTTATCCCATTCTGCGACGAATACCAGCACTTGCAGCACTATCTTTCCATAGAAATGCTTCGCTTTGACAACCTAAAGGTGATATACGATGTGGAGGTAGAGGACTTCGCACTTCCGTCCCTTACAGTGCAGCCAATCGTTGAGAACGCTGTCAAACACGGTATCACCAAGGGTAGAGATGGTGGCACCCTAACCATTGCTACCAGAGAAAAGGAAGAGTGTTACCAAATCACAGTGACAGACGATGGGGTAGGCTTTGATGCACAGCAGATACTGTCACAAGAACGCTCACATATTGGCATGGACAATGTTCGCAACAGGCTGTGGCAAATGTGTGGCGGTTCCCTGACCGTCGAGAGCCAGCCCGGAGTTGGGACCATTGCAACAATCATAATTCCAAAGGGAGGACAACATACATGAAAGCAATCATCGTAGATGATGAAAAGCTTGCCGTAGAAAATTTGGAAGGCAAGCTGCACAAGATAGAAAGAATAACCGAGGTACATGGCTTCACCGACCCAGAAGAGGCCCTTGAATATGTCAAAGCAAATCTCGTGGATGTGGCTTTTCTCGACATCAGCATGCAGCAAATGCTGGGCCTTGTGCTGGCAGCCAAAATACGAGAAATACGTCAAGAATGTGCAATCATTTTCGTTACAGGCTATTCCGAATATGCTGTAGATGCCTTTCGTATGCATGTGGAGGGATATCTCCTAAAACCTGTGCGGGGGGGGGCAGATCGAAAAGGAGTTAGATCACATAGAACAAGGCTTTATGCGGCATAAAAGTAGTAAGAGAATACGTGTGCAATGCTTTGGCAATTTTGAAATATTTGTGGACGGTCTGCCGCTTAGGTTTGCACGCAGTCAAACCAAGGAACTGCTGGCACTGTTGGTAGATAGAAAAGGTGCTGCCATGAATACAGAACAAATATGTGCCACTCTCTGGGAGGATGATTTGGACATAGCGAGGCAAAAAGGGAAGGTGAGACATCTTGTCTCTGACCTGACACACACCCTGCGAGATTCCAAGGCAGAGAATGTATTTTGGAAACGTCGGAACAGCTTCGCCATAGTCATGGACAACTTCGATTGCGACTACTATGACTTCCTTCATGGCTTACCATCAGGTGCTAACGCCTATGCAGGAAAATATATGAGCCAGTACTCGTGGGCCGAAATGACCCTTGCCACATTGGAATAACTCATTGATTCCACCTTAAACACAGTCATTTACAACTAAATATTACAAATTACGCCCGAAAATTCTGATTTTCGGGTTTTTTTGTAGTTTTTGGACGGTGCGTGGACTGTTGTCAGTGTATGATGGCAATAGAACTAGCAAAATAGTATTTGAGAAAGAGAGGTGTGTGGGCTTGAAGGCAATGGCAGCAGATGGATATATCATAACGCCTCCAACGCCTGAGGCATTAAAGCAAGCACAAGAGGAAGTAGGTAGTAAGATATAGTAATAAAAAAGAAAAATGAAATAGAAAGTCGTGCTACCCAAACCTCAATCAAGGCCTTGGTAGTAGGCGGGGTTGTTGTTAAGAGAGGACATTACCTTATTAGTGGTGCAACCCAAACAATTCGGCAAAAGCCAGCCGATAATACTGGCTATGCCTTTTTTGACGGAAGGACTCTTACACTCCATAGTTACCAATATAACGGCAATGGAATTATGATTGATGATACATCCTTCGGCATATGCGTACCTGGCGGCGAGCTGACTGTATCTATGGAAGGAGACAGCAGCATTGTCATAGATGCCATTACAAGAGGCGTTGGGATCTACGTGGTGGAAGGAGCAACTGTTATAATTAGTGGCAAAGGAAGCCTGACTATAAGTGTTCAGAACGGCAAAACCGGTAACTTTGGCATATTTGGCGAGGGTAGAGTAAAAATAAAAAGTGGAACTCTTCGCATCAGTGCCGGCCTTGCTGATTATATAGTAGAAAATGATAAGAAGCGTTACAAGGGTAACTCATATGCCATTAACATTAAGGAGTTCATTGACAGAGGTGCTCATGCCAGCGGCAACGACAGGCGAGGAAGCTGCGTCAACAAGAACAATCCTGCACAGGTGGTATATGATTTCCCTCGTCATATACCGTTACCTATGCTCTGCCTTGGCATAGTAGCACTAATCGCCATCGGCGTTACAGTTTGGGCAATGTTCTTCAGGGCACCTGTGGTGCTAACACCGGACTATGCACCAGTGGATGCGGAGAAGTACGCCGAAGAAATGGCTAATGAGACTGATACCGACAAGATGGGACATACTGAAGGCGGTGGAGCCATGAATGTTACATATCAAAAGGAAATTACCATTAGCCGTTCCAGTGAAATGATGACCCTATACTTCGCCAACCCTAGTCGCTCCAATAATGATATGGTGCTCCAACTTGTAATACAGGGTGAAATAATCGCCCAGTCGGGCACATTGCATCCGGGACATGAAGTTCGGAGACTTGCACTCCTTGAGGGCATGGGTAAGAAACTCGCTCGCGGTGGATATGATGGCATCATAAGAGTCCTTGCATATCAGCCAGGCAGCGGCGAGAAGGCAATACTTAACACTGATCTTGAGGTGGACATCACTGTCAAGTAGGGAGTAACCTTGAAACTAATTCGTTTAAGAACCCTTCGGGGTTTTAGAAATATTAACTATTATTAGGAGGAAAAAATATGAAAAAATTACTTAGTCTAGTGTTTGCTCTTGCCCTTTGCATGAGCTTAACCACTACTGCATTTGCTGCAACGACAACGGCTGCCATAGGGGATTATGACACAAACGATGTCTATGGCAGCGGCGTAAATACCGCCAATCATAGCATCATAGCAATGCTTGGAGGAGCTGCTGCCCCAGTAATTTCGGTGGATGTTACATGGGGTGATATGGTATTTCTGTACGGTGTCAATGATGTATGGAATCCAAGCACTCATAAATATACCAGGGAAACTGCGGCGTGGACGCCTCAGGGAGATTGTACTGTAACAGTTGCGAACCATTCAAATGTAGCTATCAAATCCACACTTACCGGTGGAGTAGATCAGCAATATAGTGAGGGTAATGTGCAAGTCATAATCACAAATATGACCGATGATACAACTGGAGTTACAAAAGGAGCAGCGGGCATCTATACACTGGGCAGTGCTGAGAATACTTCAGATAGGCTGAGTGGCACCGGAGAAGCTACCAGCTGCAAATATAGCGTGGCATTGAGTGGTGCACCCACAGGAATGGGAGAAACACCATATGAGGAGAAAGCTATTGGTGGATTACTCGTTACCATAACTCCCGCTAATGCATAACCTTTAGCATTTATTATTCTACCTACCCAATGCAGGGCGCGGGCGTGCCCGTTCCCTGCATTTAAGGCATGACCTAGTCTGCAGGGTCCATTATTGAATAACTAGAAAGGTGAACAGGAATGAAAAGAAGCAAAAATCTTATAATCCTAGCCGCCATTTGTCTTGTGTGTGTAATCGGCATGGTGTTGGCGTTGACCCTTGGACAAAAAACCGTGGTGAACTTTGAACCGCCACCCTTTGACAGCGGTGCGGTGACAGGTACGCCATCTGATATGGTTGATGAAACCTACGGAGAAGTTGATGCCAAGGCATATAAGCTTTCTATCTCAGGAAAGCCGACAGTAAAAGATGGTGCGGCATTTTTATGGCTTACAAATCCTGAGAGCAATCAAGTTTGGATTAAAGTGCGTATTTTGGACACCACGGGAAAAATGCTGGGTGAAAGTGGTCTATTACGTCCCGGCGAGTATGTGCAAAGCGTGGTTTTAACAACTCCGCCTCTAGCAGAAGTTAATACTACCTTGCTTATCATGGCATACGAGCCAGACACCTATCACAGTATGGGCAATGTAAGACTTCAAACCAGCCTTACGATTGAGAAGTGATTGAATACTGGCAGTATTTGTGTTGCATTCAATAAAATGAAGAATAATGAAGGATACAAGAACCCTCGAAAACACATCGTTTTCGGGGGTTTTGCATATAAGAACAATTTCCATACTAAGTCTATCAAACCTACACGTTATTCACTGGTTTCTAAATTGCTTCTATTTCTGCAATACATCGTTTGAGGGCCTCGTCAATGGCAGATGTCAAATCTAAGCCTTCTTGGCGATAGTCATTGATGTATTTTAGAAACATGCTGTAGCCCTTGAGGATATGGTCAAAGCTGAAGGCTATGTAAGGCTGCAGCTCATGGCCGAGCACACAAACCCCGGAGCAGTGAAATTCTACGAGCGAGAGGGATACTCCAAGCAGGAACTAAACTTTTTCTGCAAGTACCTATAATATACACCCAAAAGGCAAAAATATAAGTATACTTTACATTTTTCGAGCAATAATGTAAAGTATACTTATATTTTTATTGACAATAATGTAAAGTATACTTATAATTATTATTGAGGTGATAATATGGCACTTACAACAAAAGAAAATATACTCAAAGTATTAAGAGGGTACAATCCTTGGTGGGTGAACGGCGCTGTAAACAAAACATTTGCTAAGGAGTACAAAAGATTCGCCTATTACGAGGCTATGAAGAGAATCAGAGATGAAGAAATCAGAAGGAATGTTGTTTTAACAGGAACAAGAAGAGTCGGTAAGACAACAATACAATATCAAATGATTGATTCCTTACTTCAAAATGGAGTAAACCCACAACAGATTGTTTTTGTATCTCTTGACCATCCAATGCTTAAGCTGGCGGGGCTAAATGAAGTCCTTGAATGCTACCACGAGAATGTGTATGCAAACAAGGATGTATATTACTTTTTTGATGAAATACAATATGCATCGGACTGGGATGCATGGTTAAAAATTATATATGACATGCAACCAGAGACTAAGGTAGTTGCGACGGGCTCCGCAAGCCCGGTTTTGGTTAGAGGAAGCAAAGAAAGTGGAGCAGGTAGATGGAATGTAATACAGGTGCCGACTCTTTCCTTTTATGAGTATTGTTCCTTAGTGGGGTTAAAGGATTTAGATTTAGATCCTGAATTAAAGCCGACACAAATGATTAACTATTCACGGCAGAAGCAAACAGAGATTATGAATAAATTGCAATATGTTCAGAACCACTTTAACCGTTATTTACAGGTAGGTGGGTTCCCTGAACTTGCCCTTGCTAATGATGATTTGCTTGCTGCTCAAATAATGAGGGAAGATGTTGTGGACAAGGTGCTGAAGCGAGACTTGCCTGCACTTTATAATATTAGGAATGCAACTGAACTCGAAAGAATATTTCTTTACCTATGCAACACATCCTCGGATATTATTGCGATTGATACAATGACCAAGGAGTTAAATGGCGTAAGTAGACAGACCGTGCAAAACTATATTGAGTATCTCGAAAGTGCAAACCTAATATACTTGAGTTATCCCGTGGATCTTGATGGAAAAAAGATATTAAAAGCAAAACCAAAGATATATATTGCGGATGCTGCGATAAGAAATTCGGTGCTAATGGATACAGAGATATTAAGTAATTCGGTTGAACTGGGCAAAATGGTTGAAACATCAGTATATAAGCATGTGGCAGCATTTTATTATCAGAAAGCTACGAGAGTGGGCTATTATAGAGGAGGCTCAAAAAATAAGGAAATCGACATTGTTGTTGATTATCCAAATATTAAAAATATACTCATTGAAGTTAAATACAGAGAAGCTGCTGGAGTTCCT
>DATESI010000154.1:0-7465 GCA_035270905.1 Anaerovoracaceae bacterium | reverse complement strand
CTCATTAATTTGCCGAAAAATCAATGGTAGCAATTATTTTTATAATCAAATAACAACACCAAACTCGGAAAAAAAGAAGGTTAGTATATATCTTGGAACCGAGAGTGATGAGGAGGTTCAACTTTTCAAGAGGAATCGCATTAATCAGGAGAGACTAAAAATCCTCGACGCAAATAGAGAGCTTTTGGAGGGAGCGAAATCAAAATACAGAAGTACATTGCCAAGTGACATAATGAGTAGGCTGCCAAAGACGTATTACGATATTTCAAATGAGTATTTTTATGACAGCAGGCCTAATGATATATTCGATTGGGCTCGTCAGGATTATAGCACTAATTCACATCCTTTTGATGAAAGAGCAACCATCGCGTGTGATGGCAGAATGGTGCGTTCCAAGTCAGAATGCATATGGTATGAGAATCTATTACATAGAGATATACCATTTAGATATGAAGATAGATTAGAACTCTTCGATGAAAACGGAAATATAGCCGTCAGGTATCCGGATTTCACAATTAAGTGTTATAGTGGAAGACCTTTATATATTGAGCAGGTTGGAATGATTTTGAATGAGGATTATGCCAACGCTTTTATGAGAAAAATACAGCTATATGAATTAAATGATATTGTGCTGGGAGACAATTTGATTGTATTTGCTGATAATCAGTATAGCGCAATTAATTCACTGATGGTCAACATGACCATTGATAATATTATTGTTCCTCTTGTTCGGGGGCGGTGATTAATATCTTAATGGGAATGATGCCCATAGGCCGATAGTGCTCATAGGCCGTGGTGACAATTGGAAAACTCGTAAAGATCAAATCTCCAAGTTGCAGTGAAAAGCAAATTGTGGTATTCTAAAAGACAGACAAAACGCAAGAGGCATCATAGCGACATGCGGTTGATATACTACCCTATCCCATTCGATAGGGAGATTAAGGAGAAATAAAAAAATGACAGAAAAAAAAGGTACCTATTACATTACTACACCAATTTACTATCCAAGCTCGAACCTTCATATAGGTCACACATACTGCACAGTAATGGCAGACGCGATGGCAAGATTCAAGAGGCTTTGCGGATATGATGTAAGGTTCTTAACAGGAACTGATGAGCATGGACAGAAGATCCAGACAATAGCAGACGAGAAGGGGGTTTCCCCACAGGAATACGTAGACGGAATCGTTGCAGGAATCAAGGATTTATGGAAAACCATGGAGATTTCCTACGATGACTTCATTAGAACTACAGAGCCTAGACACGTGAAGAGGGTACAGGCTATTTTCATGCAGATGTATGAAAAGGGCGACATATACAAGGGAGAATACGAAGGAATGTATTGCACTCCTTGCGAATCCTTTTGGACAGAAAGCCAGCTAGTAAACGGCTGCTGCCCTGATTGCGGTAGACCTGTTGCAGCTGCTAAAGAAGAAGCATATTTCTTCAAGCTTTCCAAGTATCAGGACAGGCTCCTTGACCTGTTCGAAAACACTCCGGAGTTCTTACAGCCGGAGACAAGAAGAAACGAAATGATTGCTTTCGTTAAGCAGGGACTTGATGACCTTTGTATTTCAAGGTCAACTTTTGACTGGGGTATTCCAGTTCCAATCGACGAAAAGCATGTAATATATGTATGGCTTGATGCACTTACAAACTATATCACAGCCCTAGGATATCCTGACGAGCCAGAGCTTTATGAAAAGTACTGGCCAGTTGACGTACATCTTGTAGGTAAAGAAATCGTAAGATTCCACACAGTTATTTGGCCTGCAATGCTAATGTCAATGGACGTGCCTCTACCGAAGCAGGTTCTTGGACATGGCTGGCTCTTAATTGACGGCGGCAAGATGAGTAAGTCTAAGGGTAACATTGTTGACCCTGTCAAGCTAATAGAAAGATACGGCATCGATGCACTTAAGTATTTCTTGCTGAGAGAGTACACCTTCGGTCAGGACGGAATCTTTACCAACGAAGTAATGCTTAAGAGAATGAACTACGACCTTGCAAACGACCTTGGAAATTTAGTATCAAGAACAGTTTCCATGATCGAGAAGTATAACAACGGCGCAGTTCCTGAATCCCACGGCGAGGATGCAATAGATAAGGACCTTAAGGCAATTGCAACAGGTGCAGGTCATAAGGTTGAGGAACAGATGGACAAGTTCGCCTTCAACATGGCCCTTGAAGAAATATGGGTTGTTGTAAGACGTGCTAACAAATATATCGACGAAAAGGCACCTTGGATTCTTGCTAAGGACGAGGCTAAGAAGGACCAGTTAGATACAGTTCTTCATAATTTGGCTGAATGTCTCCGAATCATATCAATTTTGATTTACCCATTCATGCACACCACATCAACAGAAATCAGAAAGCAGATGGGTCTATGGTATGCAGATATAGTTTGGGATGATGCCTTTGAATTCGAAATGATGTACGGCGAGCAGGTTAAGAAGGGAGATCCAATTTTCCCTAGACTTGACATCGAAAAAGAGCTAGCAGAGCTTGAAGCAATGAAGGCTGAAGAGAGCGGCGCAGAGCCAGAGGACGATAACCTTCCCCTTGAGCTAAAGCCAGAAATCGAATATGAAGACTTTGACAAAATCGACTTTAGAGTTGGTACAATATTAACCGCAGAAAAGCATCCAAAGGCAGACAAGCTTCTCGTTTTCCAAGTAAAGATGGGAACAGAAAAGAGACAGATTGTCTCCGGAGTTGCCGAAGATTTTACCCCTGAGGAAATGGTAGGTAAGAAGGTTATCGTAGTTGCTAACCTTAAGCCAAGAAATCTTCGCGGGCTAGAGTCCAAGGGTATGCTGCTGTTTGCAGACAATGGCAAGAGATGCGAGATTGTGACGACTGTAGCTGAAGATGGCAATCCCGTAACTTAATAAATGGAGGAAAGTAATGTTATTTGATTCACACGCACATATAAATAACGAAACCTATTCCAAGCAAGATAGAGAAGCCTTGATACAAGATATTGAGGCTTCTGATTTATCTTACGTCATGGATATAGGCTTTGACCTGGCTAGCTCAGTGCAGGCTGTAAAGGATGCGGCGGAGCACCCTTGGTGCTATGCTGTTGTTGGCGTGCATCCAAGTGAAACCAGCGCAATGGATGAGGAAACCCTCGAGATGATTGAGGGTCTTACCAAGAAGGATAAGGTTATGGCTATCGGCGAGATTGGGCTTGATTATCACTATGATGATACAGATAGAGAAACTCAGCAGATTTGGTTCCGTAAGCAAATTCAGCTGGCAAACAAGCTTAAGATGCCAATAGTAATTCACACCCGTGAGGCTGATGATGACACAATGAGAATTTTGAAAGAAGAAGGAGCATTTGCTGCAGAGAGAGCAAGCTGGTTCCCAAAGAGAAAGGGACCTGCAAGTGCCGAGTTTCCTGAGGGCGAGCTGCTATCCGATTGTAGAGTTTTGATGCACTGCTTCTCAAGCAGCAAGGAAATCGCACGTCAGTATATCAAGCTGGGGGCAACCCTTTCCATTGCAGGGCCTGTGACCTATAAGAATAATCGCAGAACCATCGAAGTGGTGGAGGAAACTCCAATAGAGTTCCTCCTAGTTGAGACAGATGCACCATATCTTACACCAGTTCCGTACCGCGGCAAGCCCAACAAGTCCCCTTATGTACAGTTCACAGCTCGCAAGGTTGCGGAGGTTAAGCATATGAGCTATGAAGAGGTTGCGGCAAGGACAATGGAGAACGCCAAGGCGTTTTTTAGGATAAAATAATATTCGACGGCGGACTTTGACAAAAAATTTAATAAGGACAAGGTACAATATTCCATAAAGACACAAAACAGACAAGTAAGAAGGGGCTTTTTATGGAATATATTTTTTTGAGAAAAATTGCAAAATATAAGGATTCAAGGAATAAGTCACAAGGCGATACTGAAGAAAATGCCAGCGGAGCTGGCAGTGGGTTTGCCGCAAGGGTGAACGACAAGGCCTTGGGGAATATGGTGGTCGAAGGTCGCAGAACAATAAGCGTCAAGGTGGTCTTGGCAACGGCGGCGTGCGCCTTCCTTCTTGGGAGAGTTGTCATGCTGGGTGACGCCTTTCCCTGCTCCATTGCCCTTATGGCGGTAATGATGTCAGTTAATACAGTAAATATATATTTGGTTCCCATTCTTATTCTTTCAATGATGAGTTTTTACAATATGCAAATCTACGGCTGGGGTGATATGGGAGCGGTGGCGCTTTGCGGACTATTCTTCCTATTCTTTAAGGACGTGAAGTTTACGACCCTCCAAAGGGCGGTCATCGCTTGCACTTCAGCAATCATTTGTAATTGTTTCTATTTTATATTAATGAATTTGACCTATTTATTCAATGTGCAGACAATGGCGAAAGAGCTTGTAGCAATCGCTATATTTGTGAAGGTGTTTCAGGTGGTGGCGGATAGAGTATGGAATGAGCAGACCCTGAAGGGGACAAGCCCATCCAAGGGCACTGCCGTGCATGATGAAGCGCCAAGGGCGGAAGACCGAGACTTATCCAAGGGCACTGCCATGCCTAGTGATGGGCCAAGGGCGGAAGGCCGAGACTTATCCAAGGGCACTGCCGTGCCTAGTGATGGGCAGGATATGATTCTGCTGTGCACGCTAATTACGGTCATACTAGCCATTAGCGGAATCGGACAAGCTCAAATCGTAATTGGGCTATGGATTGCACTGGTTTTGATTGTTCAATATAGGATGTCTGCGACTTGCGGTGAAGCAGGTTTTTGCTAGAGGAAGCAAGGGAGGGCGAGAAGCAGTACGCCCTGATTTTGGATAGCCTAAGGCGGAAAAAAGAAAATTTCCGCAGTCTGGGGAACCTTTACGGAGCCGCAGCCGACAGCAGGCAAATACTTTCTTATCAATTTCTTGGTATGGAGAAGGTTGTGGATAACATCATTACAACTATGCAGGGCACGGAAATAAGGAGCGGTCAGGCGGGCAGCCAAGCGGGCGGTCATGTTAGGGACCATGTTGGCGGTTATGGGTGCGGGCAAGCTAGCAGTCAGCTGGGTAAATACAGCATTGCAACTGCCACCACGGGGTATTCCATTGAGGGCGTGTCGGGGGATAGCGGACTTTGTACTGTTCTTGCCGACGGGCGGGTTGCAATGATTCTTTCGGACGGCATGGGCAAGGGTGCCGCCGCATCGGTGGAAAGCAAGCTGGTTGTGACCACCTTGGCAAAGCTTTTGGATTCAGGATTTGACGTTGACCTTGCCATGAAAACCATCAACGGCATGTTGCTCACCAAGGAGCAATCGGAGATTTTCGCCACAGTTGACCTGGCCCTCATCAATCCGAGGACGGCTCGTGCAAAGCTGTTCAAAATGGGTGCAGCAACTACCTTTGTTAGGCATGGAGATAAGGTTGCCATTGCCAAGGCTCCAACCCTTCCTCTTGGAATTCTGGGTGCACTCAACCTAGAGTACATGGACGTGAAGCTGCGTCGAGGCGACATGCTGGTTATGGTTTCCGACGGGGTCACAGATTGCGACCGAAGAGACCCCCATGCCGATTGGCTTAGGGACAAGCTGCTGGCTATCACTTCACATGACCCTGATACAATCGCCGAACTCATTATCAACAAGGCCGCCGAAAAGTATGGTCTCAAGGAACGAGACGACCTAACGGTGCTGGTGGCAGTGGTGAGTTGAATGGCCAGCTTGCGCCCGATAACCACTTCCTTGCAAGCAAGTATTCCATGGGGCAACCCTTGAAAATCAGCAGTGTTCGTGGTACAATTCACTTGTTATGGTAGAAGAAAAAATCTTACGGACAATTTCCGAGCATAATTTAATAGAAAAAAATCAGCACATTGTTCTGGGACTTTCAGGAGGCCCTGATTCGGTGTGCCTTTTTGACGTGTTGCTGAAGCTGGCGAAGGAAATGAACCTGACAATTCACGCGGTTCACGTCAATCATAAATTCAGACCCGGTGCCGCTGAAGAGGATCAGGCATACGTGGAAAACCTTTGCAAAGAAAAGGGTGTGCGCTGCCACAGCTTTGTTTATGATTGCAATGAGATTGCGGCAATGCAAAAGATTACCTCCGAGGAGGCAGGTCGCAATGCTCGCTACGAGGCATTTGCAAGGGTTGCACAGGAGGTCGTAGATTCGGGAGTTTCAAGGAAAATGCTTCGCATCGGTGTTGCGCAGAACTCTGACGACCAGGCAGAGACAATTTTGTTCAGGGTGCTTCGAGGCGCAGGAACAGATGGACTTGCAGGAATTTCATATAGCAGATTCGATGAGCAGGGTAATCAAATCATTAGGCCCCTCCTTGATGTGTCAAAGGCAGAAATCATGGAGTACTGCGCGAGAAACCACCTGAATCCGCGTATTGACAAGACAAATCTTGAATCAGTTTACGCCAGGAACAAAATCAGACTTGAGTTGATTCCTTATTTGGAAAGAGAATATAACGCTAATATAAAGGATACAATTAATAGAATGGGCGCCATTGCAGCCACCGACAAGGATTACCTGTGGCAGCAGGCTGCCAAGGTTTATGCTAAGACATGCAGTAATGATGCGGCACCGGAGCAGGTGTGCATCCCATCTGATTCGAAATGTGCGCCAACAGAACAGTTATGTAAGCTATCTGATTCGAAATGTGCGCCATCTGCTAAGACCTGCACATCAAGCGACCCGTGCCTGGCGGCACCGGTCCGAATGAAGTGCTCAGTTCTACGAACAGAGCACAAGGCAATGCGTCTACGTGTGTTCAGCATGGCACTAAAAAATATAGGACTGACGGAGGATGTGACATATAAGCATTTGGAAGGCTGCGATAGCATCCTGTTTAATGATAAGCCTTCTGCTTCCTGGGACTTGCCGCGAGGGTATGTTTGCAGGAAGATTTATGATGAAATAGAATTTGCGCAGGCAGCGGAAGCGGTTACCGCCGCCCCAGCATGCGACAAGCGCGACAAAGCGGAAGCGGCTACCGCCGCCCCAGCATGCGACAAGCGCGATAAAGCAGAAGCGGCTACCGCCGCCCCAGCATGCGACAAGCCGCGTCCCGCACCCGGGCAAAACCAGTGCGGTGCGGGGTCTGGCGTGCCTTCCAGTAGCGCTAACGGCACGCAAAAAATCAAGCTAAAAATTATGTCTTACAAGCGCTTCATGGAGACCAAAGGGATGTCATCATCATATGCAGCCTTTGACTTCGAGGCGTTGCTGGATGCAAAAACGGGCAACGCCCAGATAATCGCCGGAGGCGAACCGAAGACTGATGAGCCGCAGACGCTGCACACTCTTATTAATCTAAGGACCCGCAGGGCGGGTGACTATATATGTCTCAATGAGCACACTACCAAGAAGCTACAGGATTTCTTTGTTGATAACAAGGTTCCAAAATCCATGCGGGACAAAGTCCAGCTGGTTGCCTGGGGCAGCGAAGTCCTTTGGGTTTTGCCGTCGGGCAACGCCCCAGATGG
>DATESI010000153.1:0-4353 GCA_035270905.1 Anaerovoracaceae bacterium | reverse complement strand
GGTATAACTGGATTGCACCAATATGGTGAGTGCAATAATAGCATATCTAAAAGTAGAAAGGAGGAAATGCTATGAAAATTGACAAAGGTCTCGTTGGAGGAAGTACAGTTCTGCTAGTGTTGTCACTGCTGCAGGAGAAGGACTTTTATGGCTACGAGATAATCCGCGAGCTTGAGGAAAGATCAGACAAGACATTCGAGTTCAAGGAGGGCACACTTTATCCCGTGCTGCACAGAATGGAAAACCAAGGTTTCGTTTCGTCATACAAGGAAAAGACGGAGGCTGGCAAGGAACGAAAATATTACAAAATCACAAGAAAGGGTATAGCCCAGCTAGCCGAGGAAAAGGCACAGTGGGAGGCTTTCTCCGGCTCGGTGAACAAGGTAGCCTACGGTAATTCGGCAGTTTTTGCATAGGATATTGCCTACAAATCATAGATACCATGCAGGCGATATTAAGAGGGAAAACATATGAAAGAGAAGAATATTCGGGATGAATTTCTCGATGATGTTATTCAGTGTGTGAAGTTCCAATGGGACAGACACAAAATGCGGGAAGAACTTGCGGATCACATAGAGGATAGGCGTGATTACTATGTCGCAAAAGGGATGGCTGAAGATGAGGCAGAGCTTAAGGCGGTAAGTACAATGGGTGATGCTAAGGAAATTGGCGAGGCACTTAACATGGTCCATAAGCCATGGATTGGAAGACTGTGGATTGTTTCAACAGTGTTGTTGGTGCTCGTTTTGATGCTTGCTTTGGTGAACATGAGATCAATAGTACATAATGTTATAGATATTTTTGCCTCCACTGATGCTGTAATTGAGCAGTCTATAGAAGAAAACACAGAGGCATATACCAAAATAAATTTTGAGATAAATAGGCTTAGACTTAATGAAGAAGTAGAGATAAGCAATGTGAAGATTTACATTACTGACTTGTTATATTTGAAGCCAGGAGGGAATCCCAAAAATTCTATGATTATGATCTATGGATATGAAGATAATGGTAGCAGTCATAATCCACCTTCGGGAAACAGTTTCGCTAAAGATAGCGTATTAGAGGTTAGTAAGGACGGTAAAGATATTTGTATAAGAATTCCAGAGGAGCAAATCCAACAGGATTATGGAAAAAACAACCTAGGAATTTTCATGAATTATAAAACATTGCAAGGTTCGCGTAATGATAAGCCTGCATTTCAAATAGAAGTAAATGTACCAGAGGCTGCGGAGCATTTGAGTATGATATACGATAAATATGGTGAGTATGCAGAAATCAATATTTCGCTAAAGGGCGTAAAGGGCGGTGATGATGATGCGTAAACATATGAAAAAAATTTCTAGACCCATCAAGATAGTTGCAAATGTTGCACTCATTGTAATACTACTTATCCTAATATATTGGCAGAATCCAATATATTTTGCTCCCGACAGTGCATTCAGGACAATGTGTCAAGGTATGTATTTGGGTGAAGTTAAGCCAATTTTTGAGTTTGATGAGACCAGGTCAACAAAAATGGATTACAAATGTGGAGTTGTCGCAGGGAGAAAGGATAATTATTTGGTTTTCGCTCAAATAAACGGATATGGATTGACCTATTATGGCAATATGATTGATATTAAAAAAATTGATGATAGCGAGCCATGTGAACTAGTTGCTGAGCATATACTATACCAGGAAACAATAAGTAATCTTGACTACGGGGACGATGCTACAAAGTTAAGAGATGAAATAGTAATGTTCTTTGCAATCAATAATCCAAAAATCGCAGAGGTAAGTGTAAAGACTCACGACAAGACATATAGTACCAAAAATATAAGAGATGGAATAGCTTGTTTAAATGTAATTTCTAATATATATATACAAGAGGTTTTCCCAGAAGAGGCAATGGAATTGCATCTCGGAAGTACCATAGGTCAAAATAAGAGATATAATTCCATAGATTATTTGGACAGAGATGGTAAGGTTCTATATAGTAAAATAAGTGAGAGTGAAATTATTTCTGTAGTAGAAAAGTCGGAGGACAATAGCTACCAAACGATAGATGAAATTGAAGGCATGTAGTACTATTATAAAAAGGGGAACAGCATAGGAAGTCATGGGTGCAATTAGTCGCTCATGGCTTCTTTTATTTTTGGGTAAAACATGTTAGAATAGGGTATTGGATTATGAGAAATCGCTGGAAGCTATAGCGGGCGGAAGGGATAGAATATATTAGAGGAGAGGGATAAACAATGGATAGGACATCAAGAGATTATGAAATTTGTGCTTGCAAGCATGTGACTCGCGGGCAGGTTGAGGATATTATCAAGGAAAAGGAAATCAAGGATTTGGTTGTGCTTTGCCAGGCTATGGACATCGGCAACAAGTGCGGTGGCTGCAGGGAAGACCTTGACAATTTGCTCACTGAGATTTGGGGCGAGCAGGCATGAAATATATTGAAATAAAAATTCATACTAATGAGGAAGGCATTGAACCCATAGTTGGCGTGCTTCTTAACCTTGGAATTACAGATACGGTAGTTGAGGATCCCAAAGATGTAGAGGATTTGATGGAAAAGAAGAACGACTACGACTGGGATTACCTTGACGAATCCGTCGTGGAAATGCTCCACATGGAGCCAATGGTTACGGTTTACCTTGAGGACAATGCCGAGAATCGCGAGAAGGCAAGGGCGATTGAGGCGGCAATAAATAGCCTAAGGTGGCAAGACGACACCGAGACAACCCTTGAGTCGAGCTACAAACCCACTGCCGCAGGCATTTCCCAAGAGGACAGACTTGACGGGCAGAAACAATACGGCAGTCTAAGGGTTGAAACCAGCCTGCAGAGCGACGAGGAATGGAAGGACAACTGGAAGGAGTATTTCAAACCGGCCAAGATTTCGGAGCATATAGTGGTGAAGCCTACATGGGAGACTTACGAGAATAAGGATAACAGTCTGGTAATCGAAATTGACCCAGGCATGGCATTTGGAACGGGAACCCACGAGACGACCTCACTTTGCGTCAAGCTGATGGAAAAATATCAGAAGCAGGGCGACAAGGTACTGGATGTTGGCTGCGGCTCGGGAATACTTTCAATAGCAGGGGCACTTCTTGGAGCCTCCGAGGTGCTGGGTGTTGATATTGACCCTATCGCCGTTGAGGTGACCCAGGAGAACATCAAGCTTAACAATTTGCAACACATTGCAAGGGCTCAATATGGGGACTTGACCAAGGGTATTGACTTTAGGGCAAATATTATTGCGGCCAATTTGATGGCTGATTTGGTTATGATGCTGAGCAGCGATGTGAGCAAGCATTTGCTACCGGGCGGGGTATATATTTCCTCGGGAATTCTCGTTACCAAGGAGGAGCAGGTTGCCGGTGCAATCCGTGATGCCGGGTTTGAGGTAATAGAAATAATGGAAGATGGTGAATGGTGTGCCATTGCCGCTAGAGTTAAATAGCCAAGATATAAAAGATATACTAGGGCAAGAATCACTAATATAAAATAACGAATAGGAGTTTTGACAAAATATGGCGAAGAGTTTGAAGAGTAAGAAGAGCAGCAATATGCTGTTTATATTGTTTAGCATAGTTCTGGGATTTCTCATGGGCTGGCTTGCTAAGGATTTGGACAACGTGGCAGTGATTGGAGCAATCGGAACCAATCTTGGAATATGGATTACAGTGGCAACATTGCTGGCTGTGTATAGCAATAAGGCACTTGAGGCTGCAGAGCATGTGCTGGCATTTTTTGTGGCAATGCTTGCAGCATATTACACCCATACATACTTTATTGAGGGGTTTTTCCCACAAAAAACAATTATTGCCTGGTTGATTTTTGCAGTTGTTTCCGGGATTTGTGGGTTCATAGTGTGGTATGCAAACGACAAGGACTGGCTTGGTGCAGTATGTGCATCACTTCCCATTGCAATGCTCTTTGCGGAGGGCTACCCAGTGTTTTATACAAGATCCTTGGCATTGGGATTCGATATAGTATGTGCAGTAGTGCTATTTTTCTTGCTGGCAAGAAGCACGAGCAAGAAACTAAAGACCCTTGCAATTTCTGTTGTGCTGGCACTGCTTATGGCCTACTTTGGAATATATTCGGTGCTTTTTGGCTGGATTGGATAGGATGGATAAGCGGATTGAGGATAGCAATGCTAATTGCGGATTGAAGATAACTAGGCTAATAAAGGAGAATTATAGTTGAGTAGATTTTTTACGGAACCGTCTAACATTGACGATAAATTCATAACCTTAACCGACAGGAACGACATTCATCATTTGACTAAGGTTTTGCGTCTTAGAACAGGAGATGAGATAGATGTTTCTGATGGCTCCCAGTGGGAATATCGTGCTGAGA
>DATESI010000152.1:0-2788 GCA_035270905.1 Anaerovoracaceae bacterium | reverse complement strand
TTCCACTTGCAGTAATCATTTCAACAGTTGTAGTAGCATTTCTCTGCTCGCTTATTTTGCCATTATCCGTTAAGGAATCTCTTGCAATAAGCTTTGGATTCGGCTGGTATACCTTCGCACCAATTGCCATTGCCAACGAGGGATATGCCATCGCAGGAGCAATATCCTTCATGCATAACGTAATAAGAGAGACAGCAGGAATTGTTCTAATTCCACTGCTTGCCAAAAAAATAGGGTACATAGAGGTGACCGCAATACCCGGCGTTGCAGCCATGGATATCTGCATGCCAATAGTTGAAAAGGCAACGCGGCAGGATATAATAGTCTATTCATTTTTAATTGGACTTGTGGATTGTCTGTGTGTGCCGATATTGGTGCCGTTGTTCATAGGACTATAGGGCGGCTTGTTATTTTCGCCCGTGGCGTTGTTGGCTGCACACTTCTTCGGTGCTCACGTACCTTATGTACGCTCCGCTCCTCGAGTGTTTGCCGCCTAGCCACAAACGAAAATTCCTACGCCGCGAGACAACTTGTTATTTTCGCCCGTGGCGCTGTTGGCTTGTTATTTTCGCTCGTGGCGATGACTCAAAATAGATATGGAGAATAGAAAGAATGAAGAAATTTACAGGTAGCAGCGAGTACGTTGCATCTAAGGAACTAATGAATGCAGTAAATGTGGCAATCGCACTTGAAAAGCCACTTTTAATAAAGGGTGAGCCTGGAACGGGCAAGACCATGCTGGCAGAAGCCATTGCCAAGACCATGGATATGAAGCTGATAATCTGGGGAATCAAATCCACCACCAAGGCTCAGGAAGGTCTATATGTCTATGACACAGTACAGAGACTTTATGACAGCCAATTCGGTGAGGGCAATGTTGCCGACATCAAACAGTATATTAAGCTTGGCAAGCTGGGTGAAGCCTTTACTGCCGATGAGCAGGTAGTCCTGCTTATAGACGAAATCGACAAGGCGGACATTGAGTTCCCTAACGACTTGCTATGGGAGCTTGATAAGATGGAATTCTATATCAATGAAACTAAGGAAACCATCAAGACCAAGCATCGTCCAATAGTAATAATCACATCCAACGCGGAGAAGGAACTGCCCGACGCGTTTTTACGCCGTTGCATATTCCACTATATTGAATTTCCTACACCTGATAAGATGGGCGAAATCATCAAGGCTCATTATGGTGATATAGATAAGAAGCTTGTGCGAGAGGCCATGGAGGCATTTTATGCCATCCGTGACATGAGACAGATTCAAAAAAAGCCCAGCACATCTGAGCTTCTTGACTGGCTTCAAGCTCTGCAAATCAGTGGTGTGAAGATTGACGACATAGTAGAAAAGATTCCACATATTGGCGTGCTTCTCAAGAAGAACCAGGATATAGATGTTGTAAAGGATTATAAGCATGTTTATTAAGTTCTTTTATCTGTTGCGAGAAAAGGGACTCAGTGTATCTCTGGATGAATGGCTTTGTCTTGTTGAGGCCTTGGACAAGGGTCTTGCAGGAGCATCACTCATGGAGTTTTATTACCTATGCAGGAATATTCTAGTAAAGACCGAGGCAGACTACGACAAATTCGATATGGCATTCGCAGAATATTTCCAGGGAATAGAATCGGCAGAGGACATACCTGAGGAACTATGGAAATGGCTCAATGAAGGCGAGCTTGAACGGGACCTTGCGGACATGCCAGAGTGGGCCAAGGAACACGACTTCGATGAGCTGATGAAGATGTTCAAAGAGCGTCTTGAAGAACAAAACGAAAAGCATGACGGCGGCAACTACTGGATTGGCACAGGCGGAACATCTCCCATGGGTCATGGAGGCTATAACCCTGCGGGAATAAGAGTGGGTGGATATAGCAGGCATAAGTCAGCAATTAAGGTTGCGGGAGAGAGAAACTTCAAGGATTTCCGTCAAGACAATGCTCTTGACATCCGGCAGTTTCAAATGGCATTTCGTAAGCTTCGACAGTTTTCAACTCGTGTGGACACCCAAAAGACAGAGCTAGATATAGACGGCACAATAGATGCAACCTGTAACAATGCAGGAATGCTTAAACTTGTGTATGAGAAGCCACGTAAGAATACAGTTAAACTATTGCTGCTTATGGATTCTGACGGTTCAATGGCACCATATACGGCTCTATGCAACCGTCTGTTTCAGGCAGTGCATCAGTCAAGTCATCTCAAGGATTTGCAGGTGTACTACTTCCACAACTGTGTGTACGATTATCTTTTCACTACACCTCATTGCAGGCGAGGGGACTGGATAGATACAGATTGGGTCTTTGGTAATCTTGATAGCGAATATAAGGTAATATTCGTAGGGGATGGTGCTATGTCACCATACGAGCTCATGGCTAGAGGCGGCAATCAGGATTGGGATGTTTACAACATGGAGCCGGGTATAATCTGGCTTCGCAAGTTTGTAGATAGATACAAGAAGTGTATTTGGCTTAATCCAATTAAGGCCGACAGATGGGACTGGACCTACGGTTCTAAGACCATCAACATTATAAGAGAAGTTTTCCCAATGTTTGAGCTTACACTTGATGGACTCGATGCAGGGATTAAGAAGCTACTAGTTAGATAAATTAAAAGGATATATTACCCACGTCACATAACTTGGATGGCAAGCCATCCTGCGTGACAGTTCCTTAGGGTAAATATCCTTTTTTAGTTGACAAAAATAAAAAATGGCTGTTTCGGTATATAAATTGAAACAGCCATTTGGTTTATTTGGTTTATTTGGTTTATTTGGTTTATTTGGTTT
>DATESI010000151.1:0-12432 GCA_035270905.1 Anaerovoracaceae bacterium | reverse complement strand
AATATAGGATTAACAGAAATCCTATAATTTATTAGTGATGCACGGAAATTTTGGATGTGCAGTGAAGAATAAAAGAAATACAAAGGAGAAGAAAAATGGCAAACACACCGACACCTCATATCGAGGCAAAGAAAGGCGACTTCGCAGAAACTGTTTTGATGCCGGGAGATCCCCTTAGAGCGAAGTTTATCGCGGAGACATTTTTGGAAAACCCTGTTTTGGTCAACAACGTGCGAGGCATTCACGGCTACACAGGCACATATAAGGGCAAGAGGGTGTCAGTAATGGCATCAGGCATGGGAATGCCATCAATCGGGATTTATTCCTACGAGCTTTATAACTTTTATGATGTAAAAAACATTATTAGGGTTGGCACGGCGGGAGTTATTCGTCCGGACCTTAAGGTTCGCGATGTTGTTTTTGGCCAGGGTGCGTGCACTAACTCAAGCTACGGCGATCAGTTCGACTTGCCGGGAAGCTATGCACCAATTTGTTCATATGAGCTTTTGAAGAAGGCTGTTGATGTAGCTGAAGCAATGGGAATCACACCGGTAGTTGGCAACCTTTATTCCTCCGACACCTTCTATGACGACTCGCAAGGGCTGTCCAAGTGGCAGAAGATGGGCGTGCTGGCGGTAGAAATGGAAGCAGCAGCCCTTTATATGAACGCAGCAAGAGCTGGCAAGAATGCCCTTGCAATTTGCACAATTTCCGACAATCCGTTCACAGGTGAGGAATGCAGTGCAGAGGAAAGACAGCTTACGTTCACCCACATGATGGAGATTGCACTGGAGATCGCGTAGACAGGTTTTTACCAAGAAACCTATAAAAAAGACAAGATTAGACAACACGGAACACATAATATATAAGTGAAGAGATGTACTCATATATCGGCGATCCGTGTTGTTTTGTATAATTGAGAAAGGATGACAACGTGAATAGAGAATTTGGGAAGTATTACAGAGAAATCGAAGAAAGGTATTCACAGACAAGGCCCATGGCTAAGGAGCTTCATGAAGAAGCATGTAATTATTTGCCGGGTGGCGATACAAGAACAGCCACATATTTTAAGCCTTACCCTCATTACATTGCAAGAGGTGAAGGGGCATACATGACTGATGTAGATGGAAACAGAATACTTGATTTTCAGAACAATTACACTTCATTAATTCATGGACATGGACATCCCGCAACTGTAGAAGCGGTGCAGAAGCAAATTGCAATGGGAAGTGCTTATACATCACCCTTTGAACTACAGACAGAACTGGCGAAGATAATCGTGAATAGGTTCCCGAGTATGGATCTTGTGAGATTTGCCAACTCAGGTACTGAAGCTAATATGCATGTGCTGCGTATTGCAAGAGCCTTTACGGGCAAGGCAAAGATAATAAAAACAGAGGGTGGCTACCATGGAACCACTGATGTGTTTGAGGCAAGCGTTGACCCTAATATAAAAAAGGCAGGAACCTTGGATCAGATCAAAGTAATTCCAGAAAGTAGAGGAGTTTCGGCCAATGCACTTAAGGATGTTCTCGTAACACCTTTTAACGATATCGAAAGAACTAAGAAAATAATAGAAGAAAACTATGCTGACGTTGCTTGCATGATTATTGAGCCAGTAATGGGTTCAGCTGGACAGATTACTCCGACTATGGAGTATCTACAGTTCCTAAGAAAAATAACAGAGCAATACAACATCCTGCTTATATTCGATGAAGTTGTAACAGGGAGACTTTCAACAGGTGGTGCTCAGAAGCATTATGGTATTACTCCAGATTTGACGAGTCTTGGCAAGATTGTAGGTGGAGGTACACCTATAGGTGCCTTTGGTGGACGTCGCGATATTATGGAGATGTATGACCCAAGACTCAAACAAATGTATCATTCAGGAACATTTAACGGCAATGCAATAGGCATGGCTGCAGGAGTTGCAACAATGACTGCTTATGATGCCAAGGCTGTTGAATATGTGAATTCTCTTGGAACACAATTTAAGGATGGCGTTCTTGCCATATACAAAAAACTAGGATTAAATATGAAAATCAGTGGTGTTGGATCAATTTACAACATACTATTTACAGATAAGGATGTACATAATTACAGAGATGTGGCAGGTTCTCATGAGGATTTGAATAAGCTACTATTCTTGTCCCTATTAACCAAGGGAGTTTTTGATGCAGAAAGAGGCATGTTCTGTATGTCAACGGCAATGAAACCAGATGATATTGACTTTGGACTTGCAATGCTTGAAGAATCCCTAACAGAGATGGTTCCAACCATAGCCGAAGAGGCACCGGAATTGATATAAAAGATTTGGCAGGCAAATCAAATAACAAAACATTTCAGACACCCTAAATTGACTACATTCATTGTAATGATGTTTGTATATATGCGAGGTATAACACGCGAAAACATGAAGTTATATTTTTTATTTATTTAATGGAGGTTAAAATGGAGAAAGAAAAGAAACAAGTGACACCGAGACTCCCAAAGATTTGAGAAGCCTTGATTCCTATCCTCTTTATGATGGTAGTTATCATTATCGGTACTATTAAATGGGGCATGGAACCTCATATTCCACTGGTATTATCAACAGTAGTAGCTGCGGCAGTAGCATTTGCATGCGGCTACAGATGGGATGCTATTATTGCTGGAATGCTGGATAGTATCCAGAGAACAGTAGAAGCATTACTTATCATCATGTGTGTAGGTATGCTTATCGGTTCATGGGTTTGGGCTGGAACAATGCCAGCAATGGTATATTACGGCTTAGATCTAATTTCACCGGGTGCATTCCTTGTAGTAGGATGTATCCTATGCGCAATAGTTGGTCTAGCAACTGGTTCATCCTGGACAGCATCAGGTACAGTAGGTGTAGCCCTTATGGGTATTGCAATGGGTCTTGGCATTCAACCTGCAATTGCAGCAGGCATGGTTATCTCTGGTGCATACATGGGAGACAAATGGTCACCATTATCAGACAGTACTAATGTTGCAGCAGCGGCAGCAGAGACGCCATTATATGATCATGTTAGAGCAATGATGACTACTACACTTCCAAGTCTGTGCATCGCACTTATTGGTTATGGAATCTTAGGCGCAGTTTTGATTGACAAGGACGGATATGATGCAACAGTTGCAATTCAGTTACAGGACACAATCGCAGAGAACTTTAATATTTCACCTTGGATTTTAATTCCGGTATTAGTAGTATTGTTTGGTGCTTGGAAGAGAATCCCAGCAATCCCATCACTATTACTTGCGGCTGCATTTGGCTGCGTAACAGCAATGATTGCACAAGGCGCAGCACTTCAGGATGTTCTAATGGGACTGCAGTATGGATTTGAAGCAGAAACAGGCAATGAAATCGCTGATAAGCTTCTTAACAGAGGCGGCGTAGACTCAATGATGTGGACAATTTCCTTAATCATGTTCGCTCTTGCTTATGGTGGAATCCTTGAAAAATGCGGATTCGTAGAAGTACTTCTTGGAGGAGTCGTTAAAAGAGTTAAGAGCGTTGGAGGTCTTGTATTCTCAATGATCGTAACAGGTATCATCTGTGACGTAGTATTGACTGACCAGTACCTAGCAATCATGGTTCCAAGCAGAATGTTCCAGAAGTCATTTGATGAAAGAGGACTGTCAAGAAGCTTCTTGTCAAGAACATCAGAGGACGGAGCAACATTATGGTCACCAATGATTCCTTGGAACGGTTGCGGAGCATATCAGGCAGCAACACTTGGAGTTTCCAACTGGGCGTTCATGCCTTACGCATTTATGAACCTAATCAACCCAATTTATGCTATAGTAATTTCATATCTTGGAATTGGTATCAAGTACAAAGAATATGACAATCTAAGCGGCGAAGAATTAAAGGCTGCAAAAGCAAAGAAAAAAGCAGAATTTAAGGCTGCAAAAGAAGCAAGACGTTAATGCGTAATAATTGATTTAGTGGTACAATACATACATCATATTATCATAGAAAATCAAGTGAGAGGGAAGAAGCAATGCAAGAGTATAAAGCTATCAATGATAGAGAAATGAAAAAATCAACGAGGATTGTTGCCGTTTGCTTTGGGTTTGGACTCATTGCTGTGGGCATATTCATTCTTTCAATATACACAGCTTTGGTAGGAGCAGTAATACTTCTTGCCGTAATACTTAATAAGTCTATGATTGTCAGAGAGGATGGGGTGCACGTCATATATGACATGGCATTCTTCAAATATCAGGAATTTTGGTCTTTCGAGGATATTATTGAAATCCAAAAGGAACAACCTCCTGATAGAACCCAGATGGCCCTTCACTTTACGAAGGAAAGTCTTATGGCAAAGAGACTGATATTTGGCTTCCGAGAAGCAGACTCGGTTATAGAACTTGCAACTTCAAAGAATCCCAAAATTGAAGTACATGATGTAGAAAAGTAAAAATCAAAGAAAACCACAATCCACAATTTGACTTAACAAACGCCCCAAGAGTTGAAACTTTAGGGGCGTTTTGCATTGCTATTTGGGGCCAAAAATGGTACAATATTTTATTAATTATACGGATTAAAGGGACCTAAATATATGAACAACAAAAAGTACGATAACAACTACTATTCCTTCAGAGAAATAACAGATTTGAAGGATATGATAATAACGAGCTCGCAGCAATTCAGAGATTTGCCTGCATATCTAGTCAAGGATAGACCAGGAGATAACTTCAGACCAATCAGCTACGGACAGGTACGCAAGGAGATGGACGGTCTTGGAACCGCACTTTTGGGGCTGGGACTTAAGGGCAAGAAAATCGCCGTTATAGGCGAGAACAGCTACCCATGGGTATTGACCTACTTTGCAACAGTATGCGGAGTGGGTACCATTGTTCCACTGGATAAGAAGCTGCCATCAGAAGAAATACACAATTTAATAGAGCGTGCAGAGGTTAGTGCAATAGTGTTCTCTAAGAGTGTTGAGAAGAACATTCTAAACCTAACCAGTGGAAGCAATTCTATTGAATATATGATTTCTATGTCCGAACCAGATGCTGACAATTCAGAGAACCATGGGGCCAAGACAGGCGGCAAATACTTGTACCTGCCGGAGCTTATCGCCGTAGGCGAAAAGTCAGTCAAGGATGGCATAAGAGATTACGTAGACGCAGAAATAAACCCTGACGACATGTGCACACTTTTATTTACTTCAGGCACAACAGGCCTTGCCAAGGGTGTAATGCTGTCTCACAGCAATATTGCATCCAACGTTTACAACATGTCCAAGCTTGTGAAAATTCGCAAAGCAGGCACAGGACTTTCGGTTTTGCCAATGCACCATTCCTACGAAATGACGTGTCACATCTTGACATGCTATTACCAGGGACTTTCGGTAGCGGTGTGCGAGGGTATCAAGTATATACAGAAGAACCTTGCGGAGGTTGAGGCTGCCGTAATGCTTGGTGTGCCACTAATCTTCGAGAAGATGTACAAGGCACTTTGGAAGCAGGCAGAAGCCCGAGGCGAAGCAGCAAAACTTAGGAAAGCAATCGAGATTTCCCGCAAGGGGAAGCTTTATAATAATACTGCAATCATGAAGAGAATGTTCAAACCTGTGCATACTATGCTGGGAAACAACATGTCCCTTCTTATAGCAGGCGGGGCAGCAATTGACCCCAAGGTAATCGAGGATTTCGAGGCCATGGGTATCCCAATGATACAGGGCTACGGCATGACGGAGTGTGCCCCAATTGTTGCTGTCAATCAGGATAGATACAGCAAGGCTGCCTCTGTTGGCAAGCCAATGCCAGGGACCCAGGTGCAGATTGTGGATGCCGACGAAAACGGTATCGGAGAAATCATATGCCGAGGACCGTCAGTAATGCTGGGCTACTACAACGATCCGGATGCGACAGCAGCCGTTTTGCGCGAAGGGTGGCTACACACCGGAGATTACGGGTATTTTGATAGCGAAGGATTTTTGTACGTTACAGGACGTAAGAAAAATGTTATAGTAACTAAGGGCGGCAAGAACATCTTCCCAGAGGAGGTGGAGTATGCCCTGCTGAAGAATGAGTATATAGAGGAGGTTGTGGTTTACGGGGTAAACGATGAACGAATAGGCAATACCATTGTCACTGCATCGATTTTCCCGAACTACAAAGCCTTGGCCAAGGATTTTGGCAATATGAACGGGAGCGACATATATCACTTCTTCCGCAAAGCTGTGGATGTAATCAATGAGAGCATGCCACCATACAAACGAGTTAAGAGGATTAATATAAAGGACACACAGTTTGAAAAGACCACTACGGGCAAGATCAAACGATATGTGATGGAGAACGAGGTTAGAGAAACAGAAAGGAAACAGACAATAATGAATTATGCAGAAATTAAACAAATGGAAATGAACAGAGCAATTGAAAAAGCAAAACAGCTTAACGAGAGTAAGGATAGATTCCTTCGTTACAGAACAAGTAGACCTATCACAGACATTAAGCATATGATAGAAACAAGTGCACAGGAATATGGCGACAACGTTGCGTTCATGCAGAAGTTTGTCAAGAACGAGCCATTTACTTCAATAACCTATAAGGAAGCTTTGGCAGATGTCAATGGACTTGGAACAGCACTTATTAATCTTGGACTTAAGGACAAGAGAATAGGTATAATCGGAGAGACCTGCTATCAGTGGGAATCAAGCTATTTGGCAGTTCTTTGCGGAACAGGAATCGTAGTTCCACTAGACAAGGAGCTTAATGCCAACGAGCTTGAACAGCTTATTATTGAAGCAGATGTTTCAGCAATAATCTTCGGCAAGAAATACGAGGAAATGTTCAAGACAATGAAGGCAAATGGCAAGACTAAGCTAGAAACCCTTATTGGATTTGAAACAGAAGACCACGGCGAGGTTCTTTCGTGGAAAAAGTTAATTGAAGACGGTAAGAATCAAATCGCAGTAGGAGACAGACAGTTCCTAGATGCAGAGATTATTGCAGACGACATGAGCATCATATTGTTCACATCAGGTACAACAGGTATCGCCAAGGGCGTTATGCTTTCACACGAGAACCTAGTTGAAGACCTTATGTCAGCACCTACAATCTTGAACGTAAATCCTTGGGATATTTTCTTCTCAGTATTACCAGTTCATCACACCTACGAGTGCACATGTGCATTCTTGATGCCACTTTACAAGGGTGCTGCAATTGCATACTGCGAAGGACTTAAGTATATAACTAAGAACCTTGCAGAGGTTAAGCCAACAATGCTACTTGGGGTGCCAGTTCTCATCGAGAGCCTGTACAAGAAGATTTGGCAGAACGTAAGGAAACAGGGCAAGGAAAAGACCCTCAAGACATTGCTTAAGTTAAACAGAGGAACCAAGAAGGTGGGTCTTGACATCAGCAAGCCGTTCACTAAGGACATACTTGCAGTATTCGGAGGCAGAATGAGAGTTCTAATCTCTGGCGGTGCAGCAATCAACCCAGAAATCCTTCAGTTCTTTAACGACCTGGGAATCCTTGCAGTTCAGGGATATGGATTAACAGAGTGTGCACCTATGGCAGCACTTAATCCAGATGTACCTAAGGACATGAGAAACGATTCCGTAGGACATTTGCTACCAGGTATGGAAGTTAAGATTATTGATAAAAACGAAGAGGGAATCGGAGAAATTTGCCTTAAGGGTAAGAACGTAATGATGGGCTACTACAACAATGAAGCTGCAACCAACGAAGTAATAATCGACGGTTGGTTCCACTCAGGCGACCTAGGCTACGTAGATGCAGACAACTTCATTTACATCACAGGTCGTAAGAAAAATGTCATTATTACCAAGAACGGCAAGAATGTTTTCCCTGAAGAAATAGAATACTATCTTGGTCAAGTACCATATATTGCAGAAAGCATGGTTTGGGGTGCTGAGGACGAAGATGGCTCCAACGATACAACAATCGTCGCAACAGTAACTCTTGACAAGGAAGAAGTTGCTGAAGCCCTAGGCGAAAGCTACGACGAAGAGCAGGTTAAGGCATTAGTTTGGGAAGAAATCGATAAGATTAACGATACACTTCCGCTATTCAAGAGAGTTAAGAAGCTTGCAATAAGAAACGAGGACTTCGAAAAAACTACAAGCAAGAAAATCAAGAGGTTTGTAGACTCCAATAAGCAGGCCTAAGCAAACACAAAATCCAAAGGTTATATAGATTCACACAATATATAATAAGATATAAAAAGGAGACAAAATAATGGGGAACAGGTATCCAAGAGTAGAAATCAATCTAAAATATTTGAAAGAAAATGTAGAACAGATAGTCAAAAGATGCGGTGAATACGGCATCGACATCGCTGGAGTTATTAAGGGAACAACAGGAATACCTGAATGTGCCCAGGCATATGTAGATGGTGGTGCGAAATTTATTGCATCATCAAGACTTGAGCAGCTTCAGGATGCCAAGGACTTCGGAATCACACTTCCTTTCCTTCTTCTTAGAGTTCCAATGCTAAGTGAGCTCAGCGAGGTTGTAGGACTTGTAGATATCAGCTTAAACAGTGAGGTCAGCGTTCTTAAGGCCCTTGATGCCGAAGCAGGCAAGCAGGGCAAGAAGCATAAGGTTATTATTATGGCCGACCTTGGAGACCTTCGCGAAGGCTTCTGGGATAAGGAAGAAATGGTAGACGTTGCAGTAATGGTTGAGAATGAGCTTAAGAATCTTGAGCTTGCAGGCGTAGGTACCAATCTAGGCTGCTACGGTTCAATCGAAGCAACAGCTGACAAGCTAGATGAGCTAGTTGTAATCGCAGAGAATATCGAAGCCAAAATCGGAAGAAAGCTGGAGTTCATATCCGGCGGAGCAACCACAAGCTTGCCAAGAATAATTAATGGCGACATGCCTAAGAGAGTAAACCTTCTTCGTGTAGGCGAGGGAATCCTTCTTGCAAGAGACCTTGACGTATTCTATGGATACGACATGAGCTTCATGCATCAGGATGTTTATACACTCAAGGCAGAGGTAATAGAAGTTAAGGATAAGCCGTCCCATCCAGTTGGAAGGATTTCAATAGATGCATTCGGTCACACACCAGAGTATGTTGACAGAGGAGTAAGAAGAAGAGCACTTCTAGGCATAGGCAAGGTAGACTACGGTAGCATAGATGAAATATTCCCGAAGGATAAGGGTATCGAGGTAATTGGAGCATCCAGTGACCATACTATTTTGGACATTGAGGATGCAGAACGTGATCTGAAGGTTGGAGACATCGTATCATTTGGCATTAACTATGCTTCAATGGTGTATGTAACCAACTGCCGTAATGTTCGCATAGTCTTTGTATAAAGACTGTATCAAGGCGTAAGCATTGACAAATAGCCATTATTGAAGTATAATACTTCGCTAGGCGATTAAGTCGAAAGGAGATAAATGTAATTATGACAGAAGAAATATTGTTAACCAAGGAAGGTTATGACAAAGTAGTTGCGGAACACGAGGAATTGGTGTCCGTAAGGAGAAAAGAAGTATCCGAAAGACTAAAGGAAGCAATCTCATATGGAGACCTTTCTGAGAACTCAGAATATGACGCTGCTAAGAACGCACAAGCTGAGCTTGAGGAGAGAATCCATAAGCTTGAAACCATGATAAGAAAAGCCAAGATAATCAACGAGGCAGAGATGTCAAGTGATCAGGTTAACGTGGGGCTTAAGGTAAAAGTCAAAGATATCGATTCAGGTGAAGAGATGCAGTTTGTCATCGTTGGTTCAACAGAGGCTGATCCTTTCGAAGGAAAGATTTCAAACGAGTCACTTGTAGGACAGAACCTACTTGGCAAAAAAATCGGCGATAAGGTCGAAATCATAGTGCCAGATGGAATATTAAATTACGAAGTTGTAGATATTACTAAATAAGGAAGGTTTATTATGAGTACGCAAGATAACAATGTAAACGTAAACCCGGAAGTCGAAGAAGAACTCTCCGAGGAAAAGTTAAGCGAACAGAGACTTATCAGAAGAGAAAAGCTAAAGAAGCTACAAGAGGCAGGTCGCAATCCGTTCTTACAGGAGACCTGGGATGTAACAGCACATAGCAAGGACATCAAAGAGAATTTCGTTGCAATGGAGGACCAAGAGGTTTCCGTAGCAGGAAGAATTATGGCATTCAGAAGAATGGGCAAGATGGCCTTCGTTGACCTTCAGGATAAGCAGGGAAGAATTCAGTGCGTTGTCAAGAGAGATGACATTGGCGTAGAGGAATACGATTGGTTCAAGACATATGATATCGGTGATATCCTAGGTGTCACAGGAACAGTGTTCAAGACCAATGCAGGAGAGATTTCCGTGCAGGCTAAGGAATTAGTACTTCTTTCCAAGTCACTTCAGGTACTTCCTAATAAGTTCCACGGACTTAAGGATCCAGATTTACGATACAGACAGAGATATGTAGACCTTATTATGAACCAAGAAGTAAGGGACATGTTCTATAAGAGAGCACAGATTATACATGAGATAAAGAGAGTACTTGAGGAAGATTACAATTTCCTTGAGGTTGATACTCCAATTCTTACTACTATAGCAGGTGGGGCTAACGCAAGACCCTTCTGCACCCATCACAATACATTAAACCTAGACATGAAGCTTCGTATTTCTAACGAGCTTTACCTGAAGAGATTAATCGTAGGTGGACTTGACAGAGTATACGAGATGGGCAAGATGTTCCGTAACGAAGGAATGGACAGAAACCATAATCCTGAGTTTACTTCCATGGAATGCTATATGGCATACGGCAACATGGAAAGCGTAATGGATGTTACAGAGCAACTGGTTTACCAGTCAGCAATGGCAGTAAACGGCTCACCAATAATCAAATATCAGGGCAAGGAGTTTGATGTTACACCTCCATGGAGAAGACTTAATATGGCTGATGCCGTAAAGGAAATCACCGGTGTAGACTTTGCTAAGATTGATTCAGACGAAGATGCAAGAAAGGCTGCAATCAAGCAGGGCATGGATGCAGACGAGGTTGCACATTGGACAAGAGGTAAGATTATTGCCGAAATGTTCGAGGATTTCTGCGAGGATGTTCCGGGTTACCTTGACGGTCCGGTATTCGTAGTAGGCCATCCTGTTGAAATTTCACCACTTTCCAAGAGAGACCCTGAGGATCCTCGTATTACGAGAAGATTCGAAGCATATATCAACGGATGGGAAATTGGTAATGCCTTTTCCGAACTAAACGACCCAATCGACCAGTTTGAAAGATTTTCCGCACAGCAGGCGCAGCTTGACTCAGGCGAAGACGACGAAGCACATCCAATGGATATGGACTTCGTTAACGCACTAGAAGTTGGACTTCCACCTACAGGTGGACTAGGCGTAGGAATCGACAGAGTTATTATGCTTGTAACAGATGCACCTAGCATTAGAGATATTATCCTATTCCCAACTATGAAGCCAGAAGGCATGGGAGCAGTTAAGGAAAAGAAGGAAATTGATTTCTCCAAGGTTAAGGTTGAACCATTGTTTGAGGATGCCATTGACTTCGACACATTCACCAAGTCAGACTTCCGTGCAGTGAAGATTAAAAAGTGCGAGGCAGTTCCAAAGAGCAAGAAGCTACTTCAATTCACACTGAACGATGGAACAGGTGAAGACCGCACAATCCTAAGCGGTATCCACTCATATTATGAGCCACAGGAATTAGTTGGCAAGACAGCACTTGCTATCACCAACCTTCCACCAAGAATGATGATGGGCGTAGAGTCATGCGGAATGCTTTGCTCCATGATTTACGAGTACGAAGGCGAAGAGGGTTTAGATTTCATTATCCTAGATGATGGAATTCCAGCAGGAGCTAAGCTGTACTAATAGAATAATAAATGGCATGGGTTTGAAGATAATTACGATAACCTTAGAGCATTGATAAAAAAATCCCCGAAACAGCTGAGACTTTAGCTTTTCGGGGATTGCTATGTGTAAATAGTATACTTATAGCAGATACTATTTTCTATATATAAAATTAATAAAATATTGCATTATTAAAGGACGCAATTCAGCTTATTATTTACAAATTAGATACAACATGATATACTTATTACGAAAAAACGGAAAAAGAGACGCAAAATCGGAGAGGGATTACCATGGAGATAAAAAGAGAATACTATTTGAATCAAATTAAATTAAGAGAACAAAATGGGATGGTCAAGGTTATAACCGGTGTAAGGCGATGTGGCAAATCATATATGCTGTTTGAATTGTTTATGAAGGATTTATTAAGTAGAGGAATCGAAAGAGGACATATAATTGACATTGCTTTAGATAGTATTGAGAATGAACAATTAAGAGAGCCGCATGTTTTATTTGAGTTTTTGAAATCGAAAATAAAAGACAAAGAACAGTATTACATTTTTTTGGATGAGATACAATTTGTAGATAGATTTACGGATGTGTTAAACGGTATTTTAAG
>DATESI010000150.1:0-4778 GCA_035270905.1 Anaerovoracaceae bacterium | reverse complement strand
GCATAATACACATACGAATTCACATAAAAAGGCTCGGAACTTTTGCTCCGAGCCTTTAGTGTTTTTATTTTGCTTATTATTCCCTAATCATTCGGCCTTTTGTAGAACCTGCCATCAAGCTGTTCTGTTTTGGTAACATTGATGAAAGCCTTTGGGTCGGCATCCTTGATTTCCTTGATTACTCTGTCCACCTCTTCGCTGGAAACTACGGAGTAAACCATGTTTCTTTCGGTGCCCTCATAGCACCCAATCCCGCGGAAGAGTGTTGCATCGTGATTGGTAATTTCCTTAATTCTGCCGTAAACCACGTTCGGCTGTTCGGTAATAATCCACAAGGTTTGCTTCTGGTACTTCTTGTACATGCCTTGTAGGATTTGTGTTGTGGTGAATTGGAAGATGATTGAGTAAAGGGCTTTGTCAAATCCAAACAGAACTCCGGCTACAACAAGTATGCATACATTGCCCATGAAGACAAAGTTCCACGTGTCGATACCCTTTTTCTCCGAAAAGTATATGGAGATAAAATCAGTTCCTCCTGCCGATGCACCTACGAATAGGCAAAGGGCGATGGCAACACCGTTAATCAATCCTCCGAATATACAAATAAGCACTATATCATATGTGATTGTAAAAGCGGGCATTATGTCCGTCAGCACACTGCTCAACACGATTACTAAGCATGAGTACAGAGTGAACCGTTTGCCGATAAACTTGAAGCCTATATATATAGGTATTAAGTTGAGGGGAACATATATTGCCGAGTATGGTAATGTGATGTGGAAAAACTGCTCCGCGATTTGCTGTATCAGCACTGTTATTCCGCTGAATCCACCGGGGAACAAGCCACCTGTTCTGACAAAGCTCTTAAGATTGAAGGCAATGATGGCCGAGGCGATAATCAAAACCACTATTCTTATGAACTCTTTTTTTGCTCCACTTTTACCGTGTAATAAATCCATTTTTTAACCTCTCAGTTTTAATCAGGAAATATGCCCTTGGGCATAGGTTTTGGTTGCCTGACTATTGGGTAGATGCAGGCATACTTTGGGGGCTGTCCTGCTACTCCGCAGGTGCGGGTTCCGGAATTTTGCAAACGTCAATCCATTCAATAGCATTAGAATACTTGAACAGTTCGTCGCAGGTGAATTCGATTGCACTGTTGTCACTGCCGCAAGCAGGGAAAACTGTATCAAATCGTTTCATTGATACGTCGCAGTAAATTTTTACGTCAGGGTTATCTATTGCAAAGGCACAAACACCGCCGATTGCGTGGCCTGTGTATTCTATTACCTCGTCAGGGGTGAGCATCTTAGCCTTCATTCCAAAGAAATGCTTGTATTTGCTGTTATCTACTTTAGTATCGCCTGCGGTTTGAATCAAAATGCAGCCATCGGCACTTTTAAACGAAAGAGTTTTGCATATCCTTGCACCGATAACTCCCACAGCCTGTGCCGCCAAATCAACAGTTGCACTTGACACCTCGAACTCTTGAATTCTGTCTTCTAAGCCTAATCCTCTAAAATATTCTCTTACCTTTTCTATAGCCATTTCTGTATCTCCTTGTCATTTGTATTTGAAATATTATGTCATGCAGGTAGCAAGTATTCCATGTCCTTGCTGCACCGCCTTATATAGGAATATAGTATAACACGAATTCATTTGAAAAAATAGCAACAATATAGCACAAAAATCCATAAGTTTTCGCTACCATTTAATGTATTTTTTGTGTCCAAAAACAAATTTTTTGATTATTTTAAGTTTCTGTTGACAATTTTTTGGTTTCAAACTATAATATGAGAGTCATTAAAAAGTATTATTTTATGATCGGTATTATATTTTATTATTGGAGGTAGTTCAAATGGAAAAAGAACAAAGAGGTCAGTGGGCCAGTAGTTTCGGCTTTCTGATGGCCGCTGTAGGTTCTGCAGTTGGTCTTGGCAACTTGTGGGGTTTCCCTTACAAGATGGGTGCAAACGGTGGTTTCGCATTCTTATTAGTTTATTTAGTACTAGCAGTTATGGTTGGTTTTGTAGTAATGCTTGGTGAATTCGTTATTGGTCGTAAGACTGGTAAGAGCGTATGGCAAGCATACAGTACCTTGAACAAGAATTTCACATTCCTTGGTATCATGGGTACAGTAGTTCCTTACTTAATCCTTTCATTCTACTGCGTACTTGGCGGATATGTTATGAAGTATGCTGTTGCAAACCTTGGCGACCTATTCGGAGCAAGCTGGGGTGTTGGTAGTACAGCTTCCGGAGATTTCTTCGGTGGATTCATGACTAACCAGACAGAAGGCGTTGTATATGCACTTATTTTCATCGCATTAACAGCACTTGTTGTTGTTGGCGGCGTTTCCGGTGGTATCGAGAAGTTCTCCAAGATTGCAATGCCGGCATTGTTTGTAATGCTACTTATTGTAATCATCAGAGCAGTAACACTTCCGGGTGCAGGCGAAGGTCTTGAATTCATGTTCAAGCCAAACTTCGAACCATTTAAGGATGGCGGTTGGGCTTCAGTAGTAACCACTGCGGCAGGGCAGATGTTCTTCTCCTTGTCATTGGCAATGGGTATTATGGTAACCTTTGGTTCATATCTACCAAAGAGTGAAAACCTAATCAAACAATCAATTATCATTCCTGCAGCAGACACAACTGTTGCTATTATGGCAGGTCTTGCAGTACTTCCTGCAGCATTCGCACTTGGTGGCGCTGATGCAGCATTGTCAGGTCCTAAACTATTATTCGTTACATTGCAGAATGTATTTGCAGCAATGGGTTCATTTGGTCCATTCTTTGGATTCTTATTCTATCTATTAGTATTCATCGCAGCAATTACATCATCAATCTCACTGTTTGAGGTAACTACTTCCGTATTCATCGATAGAGCTGAATCAAAGGGTAAGAATCCGAACAGAAAGAAAGCAACTATTATCAACGCAGTAGTTATTGCTGCTCTCGCATTTGTAGTAGCACTTGATGGTCTTGGTTCAAACGGTGTTTGGGTTCCATTCCAGAGTTTCTTTACAGAAACAATTCCTGTATGGTGCGACTGCTGGTTAGACCTAATGGATTGTATTTCAGAAGGTATCTTGATGCCGGTTGGTGCATTGTGCATGTCATTAATCGTAGGTTGGAAGCTAGGGCCAAAGTTCCTGGAGGACGAAATTACTCAGTGCGGAAACAAATTCTCAGCAGAAAAGTTCATCATGTTCTGCTTCAGATTTGCAGCTCCTGTTCTACTGTTAGTAGTTCTTTACGGACAGCTAGTAAGCTTCGGCATCTTAAAATAGCAGAAACAAATTGTAAAAACTTAACCATAAAAACACTAAAGGCTCGGAGCAAAGGTTCCGAGCCTTTTTTATCAAGAAAAAGTAGGTGTTGTCACGAGGGCGGCAACACTTTTCTTCAACAAAAACCTCGAACATCTGTTTACAATAATCGGTCAATCGTGGTATACTATTGGCATGAATGAATTTAAGATAAAATCAGATTATAAGATGATGGGAGATCAGCAGCAGGCGGTAGATAAGCTTGTGGCCGGTGTTTTGCGTGGAGAAAAAAATCAGACCCTAATGGGAGTTACGGGTTCGGGCAAGACATTTACTATGGCCAATGTTATCGAGAAGGTCCAAAAGCCTACATTGATTATTTCCCACAACAAGACTTTGGCGGCACAGCTTCACGGCGAGTTCAAGGAATTTTTTCCTGACAACGCGGTAGAATACTTCGTATCATACTACGATTACTATCAGCCGGAGGCATATGTTCCGTCAACAGACACATATATAGAGAAGGATTCCGACATAAACGAGGAAATCGAAAAGCTTCGCCATTCGGCCACCGCAGCATTGGCAGAACGTAAGGACGTAATTATTGTTGCGTCAGTTTCCTGCATATATGGCTTGGGAAGTCCCTTTGACTATGAAAACCAAATGCTTTCACTTAGACCGGGCATGGAAAAAAGCAGACATGATATATTAAGGAAGCTTGTTGACATACAGTACACCAGAAACGATATGGCATTTGAGAGAGGTAGCTTCCGCGTGCGAGGTGATATAATCGACGTATTTCCGGCGGGAGCCGAGCATGCCATAAGAGTTGAACTTTTTGGAGATGAGGTTGAGAGCATCAAGGAGATGAACCCAATAACAGGAGAAATCGTAGGCATAAGAAATCACGTGGCTATTTACCCCGCATCTCATTATGTCACTTCCAAAGAAAACATGGAAAAAGCCCTAGGCACCATATACGAAGAAATGGAAGAACGAGTTACATGGTTCAAGGACAGAGGCAAACTAATCGAGGCACAGCGAATTGAACAGAGAACCAGATACGACCTTGAAATGCTTAGAGAAATCGGAACATGCAAGGGCATCGAAAACTATTCGAGGCACATCAATGGATTGGAACCAGGGACTAGAC
This sequence comes from Anaerovoracaceae bacterium, assembly GCA_035270905.1. Taxonomy (GTDB): domain Bacteria; phylum Bacillota; class Clostridia; order Peptostreptococcales; family Anaerovoracaceae; genus JAVXAG01. The sequence continues at coordinate 354 of DATESI010000150.1, read as the reverse complement.
CATATACCCTTATAGACTATTTCCCGAAGGATTTTCTGATTTTAATAGATGAATCCCACGCAATGCTTCCACAGCTTAGGGCAATGTACGCAGGAGATAGATCAAGAAAATCGTCCCTGGTTGACTTTGGATTCAGACTGCCGTCAGCCTTGGACAATAGACCACTGCAGTTTGAGGAGTTCAAAGAACTTGCAAAGCAAGTTATATATGTCAGTGCAACGCCGGCGGCTTACGAGAAGGAAATTTCGGGAGGCATTACTGCCGAGCAAATCATCAGGCCCACAGGCCTGCTTGATCCACCTATCGAGGTTCGCCCAATAGAAGGACAGATAGATGACCTTATCGGTGAGCTTA
>DATESI010000149.1:0-3888 GCA_035270905.1 Anaerovoracaceae bacterium | reverse complement strand
AGAGTTCGAAAACAGAAAGCTTAAAGCTAAGAACTTATCAAGATGTCTTGAGGATGCCGGTACATTATCATCACCACTTATCCCTTGGACAACTTGCTCAGCTTACATGCAGGGCGCATTAGGTATTAAGACATTATCATATGCACCATTTGCATTCCTTAACTGGATTTGTCCTCTTGTTTCAATGTTCTATGGATTCACAGGTATCTCAATTGAAAAGATGTCTGATGAAGAATACGATGAAATTATGAAGCAGAGAGAAATCGCTAAGGCAGCAGAAGCAGCAGAGCTTCAGGCTTAATTAGAGAACATAAACACATTAGAAAACCATAAAGAACCATAAAAAAATCGGGGCAGATGTTCAATCATCTGTCCCGATTTTAAGTTTGCAAAGAAGTTATTTATTTTGCAAAGAAGTTATTTATTTTTCGAGCACTCCGCCGACCAGTAGGTAATACTCTGGAATGCTTGTTCCGTCAGACCAGAGCACGTCGAAGCCGAATTTGTCCTTGACTAGGTTTACCGCAAGCATGCCTGTTGATTCTAGTGCATATCGCATAACCTCAGGATGTATGCAGCCTATGCCGGCAAGGCGAGCGCATTTCTTACATTTGACGCACTCCTGAGCTGCCAGGGCAGTGGCTCCAGGGGTTTCCTTTTCTAGGGAACGCATTTCCTCATCGTAAAATGGTTTCTCGGAATATAGCCTTTCTCGTGCCTCCTCAAAGCTTGAGGTTCCATTGGTAAATACACGATCCACGATGAAGTGAAATTGGGAGTATTGCTTCCAGAAGTCTGCTGGATCAAAGTCGAATTCCGGGCAGGTCCATGTTAGTGCAAATCCTGGACAACCCTTGCATTTTGCCAGTGTGGTGGATCTATCATAATATTTTTCGAGCATTTCCTTAACATCAACATAGGTTTCGAATCTTTCTATAATATATCCGTCATTAGCTCTTCCGCTAAATTCTTTAGTTTTCTTTGAGTTCATTGCTATTACCTCCTAGGAAATTCTTTGCGCCGCAGCAAGCTTTTTCGCCTCAATACGATTGTTGGCGACTTCCATATAAAGAATGCTTGCCATTATTACCGCAGTACCAATCCAGCCTGTGAGTACCATGGTTTCCTTCAAAAGCAAAACCGATAGGATGCAGCCTGAAGCAGGCTCAAGTGCGAAGATTACACCTACGCGGTTTGATGGGACCAAGGCTTCGAAACGAGTTTGAAGCATGAATGCAGCTGCACTACAGAACAAGCCCATAACGATAATTGATATAAGCTCTGGTTGTGTGCATGTGTAATCCATTTCGCCACGGAATAGTGCGATTATTATACCCCATAGGGAAACGAATGCCATTAGCAAGATGGTAAAAAGAGTGGAGTTAATATTGCTGTTTTTTGACACCTTTTCTATATAAATGATATTAACTGAACCAGCAATCGAAGCTATGAAGCAGAGAATATCACCGATGTTAATCATAAGTCCGCCCATTCCAGGTGCATAGCACAGTAGGAACATTCCCACAAGACATATGAGGGCACTGATAACTATTATCTTGGAAATCTTAAGCTTGTAGGCGAAGTAATTAATTACCGGCACAATCAAGAAGGATAGGCAGGTAAAAAATGATGCCTTAACTGAGGTCGTATATTTGATTCCCCAAATATTGAATATGTACATGGAAGAAATAATAAAGGATAATATGAAGGCGGATTTAATTACTTCCTTGTTAATATCCTTGAAGCTCTTCCAGAATGCGATTGCAAGCACTGCTGCAGCTACGAAAAATCTGATTGCTATGATGTAGAATGTAGGGCATGCCTCTACGTATTTGGTCAGCGGATAGCTGATGCCCCAGCACAGTGCGGCAAGAAATAGCCCTATTACTGCAATCAGTTCTTTCTTTTTATCTTTGTCATTTGTCACTTTTTGAATCTCCTTTTAGTCGTATGGCAGCCAGCTGGATGCCGGCACCCTTTAGGGAAAAGTTTATGTTGAAGCTTGTACGAACATCCTCCATGTATACATCAAGGCTTGGAGCTGTAGGAACAAGCTCTGGCATGCTAACCAGTCCGTTTAGATCATCAGCAAAATCTAGGGAGGATAGGTAAGTGAAGGCGTTGTGATTTCTTGAAATGGAATATTTCATTACAGAATACATCCCTGGATTTAAATCAAGGCTGATATTAAAGTCAATCTCATCCTTAAAATCGTTAAGCACATTCTTTACCTGATGCAGGGTCGCATCTTGTGCACACATGCTATATATTTGATCGTTGAAGTTATATACAATAATGCAATACATAGGGGTATGACCCTGAGGCGACCTAACTACGCAGTATTGTTTACCCCAGTAAATGATGTCTCCCTTGATTAGAGACAGAGCCTGATAGGCATAATATGCTGGTTTTCTTACACCGCCTGATGTCATGGCAGCAGATATACCCTTCAAGATAATGTCTTTATCGCCGTAGTCCCTTAACCTTACCGGAATCCATGTTTCTGTGGAACGGAGAAGTCTGCTAAAGAGATATATAGGGAAGGCAATAGAATCACACCCATAGGATATGAAGTGCCTGGATTCACTTTGATGTTTGGTCTGTATGTTGAAGCCTGCGTTTTCGAGGCATTTTTGTAACCATGCAATGTTTTCATCCGTATCATCATCGGACACAAGAATGGTAACCTTGGCGGGATGCAAATCGCCGATGGCACTGAATATGTCGTAGCCCAAGGCCACAAAATCCTCATAGGTAATCTGTACATCAAGAAGGTGCTCGATGTAGGTTATAGCCTTGGCACTTGCGTCAACATTAATTTCTAGCTTAAGACTGCTAACTATTGAGGTACTGTTTTTTTGTGAATTAAGAGATGATAATGTACTCTTAATTAATGCAATAGCTCTGTTGGCCGGAATCGGGTCAATCCTTTCGGGATAGATTTCACTCTTAACTAGAGGCATATAGTATTTGCGGTGATCAGCAGGAGTGCGTTTGAACCACTTCTGGAAATGCTTCTCATAGTATGCTGTAGTGGAAAATCCAACATCGTTGGCCACCTGGCTAATCTTTTTGTTCGTATCAAGAAGGTCTATCTCTGACCATTCAACTCTTGCAAAGCATAGAAACTCTCGGAAGCTCATGCCTGTACAATTTTTGATGATATGTGAAAGATAGAAGGTGCTGAGATGTTCCATCTCTGCAAGATCCTCAAGGGTAATCTTTTCTCGATAGTATTGATATATGTAGTTGATTATATGACTGATACGTTCAATGGTTACCTGACTTCCACTTTCAAAGTTGATTACAACATCACCTTCAAAGGCAAAGAGATTGAATACCTTCTCCAAATATTTGATTACATCTACCATGAGATAGGTACATTCATTCTTGTAATTAAAGCTTTTGATGGAATACTGCAACAAAATTTGAAGTAGCTTTTCCCTCAGGTTATCATGTTTTTTGGTGGATGCCTTGTTGGAATAGGTACGATAACAAGCCCTGCTCAGGGTAGGGAAGTACTGAGAAAAATAGTGAGTACTTATCTGAATAAGAGCAACCACATTGTCTTCTCCGTTAGACGTAATCCTATGAACCTCATGGCCTGAATTGGTAAAAATGTCACCTTCCTTAAGGGTATAGGTACAATATCCATTTTTTAGATTAACCTCGCCCTTAAGTACATAGACGAATTCTATATCCTGATGATAATGCACAGGATATTCATCAATGTTGGCTATGGTAATGTTAATCGGAAAATCATCCGAATATGTAATTTTTTCAAACAGCATATTGTTCACCTACTATCTTAATCCACAAAAATAACTTCTTCTACATTATACTATACTTCTGTTACTCAAAGAAAGTCATTTAGCCCATACTTTAAGC
>DATESI010000148.1:0-9572 GCA_035270905.1 Anaerovoracaceae bacterium | reverse complement strand
CCTTTATTCTGTTTCTATATACCCCAGCACGTCTCCCGCTGAGAAAACATACTCACTCTCGATGAGAACTTCGGCAAGAAACCCACTCGCCGGTGAGGCGATTTCCACAACCTTCTTGTTGACCTCACCCTCGCAGATAATCTCGCCTTCTTTGACGGTATCTCTCTCGTCAAAATTCCAAATGATGATGCCCTTGTATTCCTTCAGGTTCACCGGGCGTTTCATGCATTCGCAGTTGTTGCCGGGTTCTGGCCTTGGCATCAGTGCGTCGGGGACGATGAAGGGAACTCTCATTACTGGTTCTCCTTGCTATAAAATGGACAGTCTTCCCCTAGACATTCAGCGTTCTTATCGTGGAAGCTGCACTTGATTTGGGTGGCTAGGTCAAGGCTTGTTCGGCAGTGCTCGTTGATGTATGGCACGCCTGCCTGCAGGGCTAGGTATGATGTACGCTTGCAGCATCTTGGACCGGGATAGCTTGCGATTTTTTGTAGTCCGATTCCTGTGACCTCGTTGGCCCATTGCCAGCTTTCGACTGACATAGGGGAGGAGCCGGTGTAAACGCTGGTGAAAATTCCAAGACCTACTGCTGAGCCGCAGGTTCCGCAATTTCCGCAAAATCCTCCGGGTACGGTTTTGGCTCTTTCCTCTGCGGTGTTAAGCCATGCTGTGAGTTTGTCCTCGTCGCGCTTTTCGTCTATGGCACAAAGGGTAAGCAGAGCTGCTGGCAGAATATAGTGATGGTAAGGGCAGTGCATTGGCAGTCCCTCCAAGTTCATCAATTTATTAAGTAATTCAGTTGTTTCTAGGTGCTCTTGATTCTTATATGCGCTGATGCACATATTGGTAAGATTATCGTAGACCTCTTGCTTTAATTCAAACTTCATAAAAAATCCCCCTTTATTTGTTCCTATAGTATTACTATAGCATTTAATTGAAGGGGGATTATTGTACTTAATTTAGTTTTTATCCGAAAATGCCTATTCTGTGGCACCTAAGGAAGTCTTAATATGTGCACTTGCTGGTGTTTTTCCAGATTCCCATCTTCTCAGCTGATTTGATTAGTTCGTCTCTGAAGTCAGGGTGTGCAATATTGATAAGAAGCTCTGCTCTTTCCCAAGTGGATTTACCCTTTAGGTCAGCAGCACCAAACTCGGTTACAATGTAGTTGGTTGCCATTCTTGGCGTTGTTACGATTGCACCCGGTGTTAGCATCGGAGCGATAAGTGATTCAACCTTGCCATTAGGTAATGTCCTGGTTGACGGTGTGCAAAGGAAGCTTTGTCCACCTTCTGACTGATATGCACCCATTACGAAGTCAAGCTGTCCGCCTGTTCCGCTGATTTGCTGGTGTCCTGCTGACTCTGAACAAACCTGTCCATAAAGGTCAACCTGAATACAGCTATTAACAGAAACGAAGTTGTCTATCTGTGCAATAGTAGTGATGTTGTTAACATAGTCTACCGGTGCGTTACAGCAAATTGGGTTGTCGTCAATGAAATCATAAAGCCTCTTGGTTCCGCCTGCGAAGGTATAAAGTGCCTTCCCTCGGTCTACTGGTTTGTTACCCGTCAGCTTGCCAGCGTCGTATAGGTCAACGTATGAATCAACCAGCATTTCTGTATGAGCATTTATATTTCTAACATCGGATTCAGCCAGCATTGTGCCGATACAAGAAGGTAAGCTTCCGATACCAAGCTGCAATGTGCTATGGCTCCTGATTCTATCTACAACATGTGCTGCGATTTGTCTATCTATCTCTGTTGGTGGTTTGGTTGGAACTTCTGCAATTGGAGGATTGCTGCCCTCAACTACATAGTCAACACCGTAAAGGTTGAGCTGTGTCTGGTGTCCATGGGCGATAGGCATATTCTCGTTTACTTCAACGATAATCTTCTTCGCCGCCTTGATAACGCCCCACATGTCAGCGACCTGTGGACCTAGATTGAAGTTGCCGTGGCTGTCCATAGGAGCAACCTGGAACATTGCGATATCAATTCCGCAGCTGTTGTTCTTCCAATAGAAAGGAAGCTCGCAGAACAGCATTGGTATGTACCAACATCTTCCGTCCTTGCACATCTGTCTGTCCCATGAATTGAAGTGGGCAGATGCAAACTTTACCTGATCGTTGCTTTCGGTAGCCAGATATGTCTTGAAAGGACCTGGGATAATTGCAACTGTACTGATTACCTCTACATCGCGTAGCTCACTTGCACGTCTTGCAAGAGCTTCATCCAAATCATGTACTGCACCGCAGCCTAATCCAAAGTGAACTCTGTCACCGGATCTTACCATAGCCGCTGCGTCATCGGCCGTGATGACTTTCTTCTTATATTCGTCTTGAAGAGCCGAAACCTTATACATTAATAAACCTCCATCTGTCAAATATTTGTCGTCTATTTGTTTTGCAGGCAGTTTGTTTACTTTTTAACAAACGCCTTGACTATTGTACTACATTTTCAATTTCATTACAATACGTAAGGGCAAATTCAGACAATTTTTTAACAATGTTTTTTTCTGTGTACAAGATAGACCTACGACCGCTAAAATATTGATTATATAGGGAAAACAATGTATAATAAATGTAAGTTTTTAGGAAAAAAGGAGAATGTGGTGGTATGATTTCTTTAATTATTTCTTTAGTGGTTTTAGTGGTAGGGTACCTAGTTTACAGCAGAGTTGCAGAAAGGATTTTTGCACCTGACGACCGTGAAACTCCTGCTATCGCAATCAATGACGGAGTGGATTGCATGCCTATGAAAACCTGGCGGGCATTTCTCATCCAGCTTCTCAACATTGCCGGCACTGGTCCAATCTTCGGAGCACTTATGGGTGCTGTCTTTGGTCCAGTGGTATTCCTATGGATTGTATTTGGTTCAATCCTAGGCGGTGCGGTACACGATTATATGAGCGGCATGATTTCCATGAGGCACGAAGGCAAATCCATTGCAGAGCTTTCGGGAATATATCTTGGAAACGGCATGAAATGGGTTATGCGTGTATTCTCAGTTGTACTTCTGGTCCTGGCAGGAACCGTAATGGCAACCAGTCCGGCAGCCCTTCTAGCAGAATTAACTCCTGCAAGTCTTAACGCAACCTTTTGGGTTGCACTGATTTTGATATATTATATACTGGCAACCATGCTTCCTATTGACAAGCTAATCGGAAGATTATATCCGATTTTTGCTATTATCCTTGCTATTATGGCAATAGGTATATTCGCAGGATTATTGTTCAGCGGTGATTATTCTATTCCTGAATTCACCCTTACATCCCTTCACCCAGCAGATTTACCAGTTTGGCCTTTCATGTTTGTAACTGTTGCATGCGGAGCAATCTCTGGATTTCATGCAACCCAGTCACCGATGATTGCAAAGTGCCTGACAAGTGAAGGGAAGGGCCGTTCCGTATTTTACGGTGCCATGATAAGTGAGGCCGTTATTGCACTTATTTGGGCTGCTGCAGGTGTTGCCTTTTATGGTGCAACAGGTGGACTTAGTGAGGCACTCTCAAACCTTGGACAGTCAGGAGTTGTATATGAAATCTCCATGGGTCTCCTTGGCAGCTTTGGTGGTGTTCTTGCTATTCTTGGTGTTGCGGTTTGTCCAATTACATCGGGAGATACAGCATTCCGTAGTGCAAGACTTATTCTGTCAGAGTGGACAGGTTTAGACCAAGCCAAAATCCGCAACAGACTTATAATCACAATTCCGCTACTTGCCATTGCAGCTTGCTTAACTCAGCTAGACTTCAATGTTCTTTGGAGATACTTCTCCTGGAGCAACCAGACCCTTGCTATGATTTCCCTATGGGTTGCCACAGCATATCTAGTTCAAAAGGGTAAATACAAATTTGGTTCAATACTTACTGCAATACCTGCAACCTTCATGTCAGCAGTGAGCATGACGTACATATTAATGGCAGGTGAAGGCTTTGGTATTGCCGCAAATATAGCATATCCAATCGGCATAGGCTTCGCACTTTGTTGCTTCGCCACATATGCAATTCTTTATGCGAAATATAATAGACGAAAGTAAAATTATTTGGTATAATTGGTTCGTTAGGTCGACCTAGTTAAATGGATATAAGAACCTCTGCTGTTACCGAAATCAAAGATTTCGAACAGCGACGAGAACCTTGATACTCGCGATGCTCGTATTATACAGCGCTACTGATCGCGCTGTTATCCCATCATATCGTCGACCTTAATAAACTTAATATGTCTCCGTAGTTAAATGGATATAACAGCGCTCTCCTAAAGCGTAGTTGTGGGTTCGATTCCCGCCGGGGATACCAATGAAAAACCGCCTTAAACCGTTGTAATTTCAATAACGGCAGGCGGTTTATTTATTGTTTTGCCTGTATTCATTGTATTCCGTGCCAAAAAAAGGTATAATAAATTTTAGAATATTATGAATAAATTATCGGGAACTCACTCTGAGTTGGGGAAGCAAAATGGATAACAGAAACTACCGAAGAAAAATTCACATTAACAAAATCTCACTGGTTATAGAAATTGTTTTGACACTATGCATGGCAATAACCGTTGCGACTATAGGTCTTTCCAATTTATCCAATGAGGCAGGAAGATTTTCCAAGGATTTGGAGAAGGACTATGATGTAGTATTCGATAACTATATAACTACATTTAATCTTTTGACTGGACAGATACGAGAAAAACTAGAGGAGGATCCCTCCTTTGACGAAATGAATGAGTGGCTCCAGAGTAAGGAAGATGAATTTGCAGAGCAGGTTGGTGCAGAAATCTACGATGGAGTTGCATTAACATATAAGGGCGGGTTCGCTCATAGCTGGCATTATGGCGAGTATTCTAATTATGATCCAAATACGAGACCGTGGTATCAGCAGGCTCAGGAAGCAAAGGGCGAAGTTGCCATAGTTGCCCCATACGTGACATACCTAGATGCGTCTTACTTTGAAGATGGGGGCAACGTTCTCATGTCCATAGTTCAAAAATATAATGATGAAATTTCATTTGATTATGATATTAAGCTGACAGAAATAAGAGATATTTTGTCTAGCAGAGGATTCCAATACAAGACCTCCAAGGTTATGCTCTATGATAAGGCAGGATACATTCTGAGCAGTAATGATGAAAATCAGTACGCACATAACATCAAAAAGGCTGATAAGACAATAAGCCAAGACCTTAGCGATAAGGTTATGGAAAGTGCCAATAGACCTAACCACCTTGGAGTTTTCTCAGTGGATGGTCAACTAAAAATCATGTATTCATCCAAGGATGACAATGGTAACACCACATGTATCCTATATCCATTCTGGGAGGTTATGTTTAGAAACTTCTTAGTAACAGGATTGGTAGTTCTGATGTTTATCATTTTTGAAATAATGATGTATTATAGAAACAAAAAGACAATTCTTGAGTTCGAGCTAAGAGACAACAGACTTTCCCATGTACTTGATGAATCATATGATGCACAAATCCTCGTTGACGTGGACAATATGAAGTTCTATGGCAACGAAAAGGCCGAAAGACTTGCAGAAGACGGAAGCTACGAAACCCTATATCCAAGATTGTGCATGATGATGTTAGACGACGACTCAAAGAAAAAGCTAGACGAGTTTATTAGTCCCGATATATTAGGTAGCCCCGAAAGTGAACGAGAAAAATTAGTAACGGAGAAATTCAATGTTAAACGATATGATCTAGACCAAGAGGACAACGCATTTGTATATGAGGTCAGCAGGATAATCATGCAAAACAATGGCAAAACCCTTGTGAGCATCATGGCCGATGATATAACAGAGGACGCAACAATTCTTAAGGATGCACTAGCCAAGGCAGAGGAAGCAAGTAATGCCAAGGGCACTTTCCTGGCAAGAATGAGTCATGAAATAAGAACTCCGATGAACGCAATTATCGGTGAGACAACCCTGGCAATGAAGAACATTGACAAGACTGGCAAGGTGAAGGAGTGTCTCGACAAGGTTATGATTTCCTCCAAGCATTTGCTGGAGCTAATTAATGACATTCTCGATATGTCCTCCATTGAAAGCAACAAGATGAAGATTGCCCATGAGGACTTTGACATCAAAGAAGTAGTAGAGACAATTACCACCTTATATTACTCCCAGTGCAATGCCAAGGGCATTACCTTTAGAGCGAAGCTAACCCATGTGACCACAGAAGTTCTGGTTGGCGACCAGCTTAGATTACAGCAAATCATTCTCAATCTGCTGTCCAATGCAGTAAAGTTTACCAAGTCCGGTGGAAAGATTATCTTTGCGTTGGAGGAGGAAAGGGTGTCTGACGGCAAGCTTATTCTCCATGTCAAGGTGAAGGATACAGGTCGCGGCATGAGTAAGGAATACATGGACCGCATTTTCAAGCCTTTTGAACAAGAAACAGCATTGACGGCCAAAGAGCATGGCGGCTCAGGGCTAGGACTTTCCATAACCAAGAATCTAGTAGATTTGATGGGTGGCAAAATTACCGTAGATAGCGAAGAGGGTGTTGGCACAACATTCATGGTTGATATACCTTATACTGCTGCGGCAAATCAAGTTAAGGTTAACAACAGTGAAATCTCATCCATGAGAGCTATCGTGGTAGATGATGATGTCGATACATTGGATTACATTTCAACCATGCTTAATCATATTGGAATTGCAAATGATCGTGCCGAGAGCGGAGAAGAAGCCCTTGGAATAATCACTAAGGCGAGAAATGATGAAAAGCAATATGATGTTTGCATAGTAGATTGGAAGATGCCAGGAATGTCGGGACTTGAGCTCGCAGAAAAAATCAGAGCGGCATGCGGTGATGACCCGATTGTTATCATTGCCTCGGCCTATGATTTGAGCGAAATAAGTGAGGATAGCAAGGACGCAGGAGTAGATGCTTGCATAACCAAACCGCTGTTCCAGTCATCCCTATTTGATATTCTTATGTGTATAAGCCAAGGCAAGCTTGTCAACAGAACAGCCCAGCCTACCGAATATGACTTTGCGGGCAAACGATTACTCTTGGTAGATGATACGGATTTGAATCGCGAAATCGCACAGGAGCTTTTGGAAATGGTTAACTTCCAAGTTGACACCGCAGAGGATGGCAAGGAAAGCGTAGAAATATTTGAGAAATCCGAGCCAGGAACATATCAGGCAATTTTGATGGATGTACAGATGCCGATAATGAACGGATATGAAGCAACCCAGGCAATACGCCAGTTAAATCACCCTGAGGCCAAGTCCATTCCAATCATTGCAATGACGGCCAATGCCTTTGCTACAGACATTGCCAAATCCCTTGAAGCAGGAATGAACGATCATATTTCCAAACCTATAGATACAGAGCTGATGTACGAGATACTTAGCAAGTACATAGACTAAAAGCATTCTTGTAAAACATATGAATCAATGACACAGATGGTCTGGCCGAGTCGTTGGGCAGCCGTAACGTGGAGGTTACATTTCGCATATAATACTCTATAAAATTCTAGTGATATTATGGAGGTACATATGCCAAGAAATATTATAGTTAACGGGTACGCATACCCGTCCATAAATCCGGAAGTCCTTGCAAATTGGCTCCCGGATTTAACTTTGCTCTCAAACTTTAGCTACGGAATTACGGCAGAAGGCGGTATCGTTGAGTTAAGCGATGCCAATCTAACAGAGGCAGCTTTAGCCGCAGGCGTTCAGCCCCTAATGGTGCTTACACCAATGGACGCAGAAGGTATGTTTAACGACATACTCGCCTCGGCCCTTCTCGAAAGCCCTGCAGCAAGAACCACTTTAGTCCAAAACATCCTTTCTACAATCCAAGCCAAAGGCCTTTATGGTGTGGACTTTGACTTCGAATACATCCCTGCCAAGAATAGGGAGCAGTACGTTGCCCTAGTTCGCGAGGCTGCAGAGGTGCTCAATGCATACGGATATTTGGTTACTGTGGCCCTGGCACCTAAGACCTCCGCCGACCAACGAGGGGTGCTTTACGAGGGACACGACTATCCGGCAATGGGGCAGGCAGCAAATCTTATCCTGCTTATGACTTACGAGTGGGGTTATACCTTTGGCCCACCCATGGCAGTGGCCCCAATAAATGCGGTACGCAGGGTTTTGGATTACGGCGTGTCACAGATACCTGCAGAAAAAATTCTTATGGGTATGCCAAACTATGGCTACGATTGGACCCTTCCATTCGTCGAGGGTGAGTCCCGTGCAGAAAAGGTGTCAAGCGCCGAGGCAATCGAGCGTGCTGGCCGCGCCGGTGCAGCCATACAGTTCGATGAAGAGGCACAGAGCCCATTCTATAATTATATCGATGATGCCGGGAAGGAACACGTCGTCTGGTTCGAAAACGAAGCCAGCATTCGTGCCAAGCTTGCCTTAGTAGACGAATACGGTTTCGCCGGAATCGCCTACTGGAACATCATGGATTACTTCCCCGCAAACTCCGCCGCACTCAATAGCATGTTCGGTATTGTGAAGCTGTAATTGGAAAACGCACAAAAAACAAGCAAAAACATATTGGAAAACGCACAGAAAACATGTAAAAATGTATTGGAAAACGCACAAAAAACATGTAAAAATGTATTGGAAAACGCAAATTATGAAATCAAAGATGCCCTTGTTCTTTCTACAAAGAGAATGGCAAGAATGTAACTAATGTCAACATTTCAGCCAATCCCAAAATTGCATTAAATTTTTATTCCAAGACGTTCTTTTAAGGCTTCTTGTAGCACATTGGAAAAGTTAATTCCACTCGCAGTTGCCGCCTCGTTTAGCCAGGATGGAATGCTGAGAGTTTTCTTTACGGCCTGGGCAGAGGTTCTTTTCTTGTATTCTAGCATGTCAAACTCAACAATTACAAGATATGCATCGGAATCGACTTTGATTTCATCTGCCTTGCTGGGAACTGGAATATCATTGTTAGCAATTCTGCCTTCCAAACAAAGTCCCAAAGCGTCAATTGCCATTTCATATGCATGTGACATGTTTTCTCCCTCAGTAAGGCACTCTGGGATATCTGGAAAAGAAATCCAAAACCCGTCGCCCTCAGTTTTATGAAAAACTGCAGGATAAAAATATTTATTACTCATATATGTGCCTCCTCAAAGCAAGCTATTTTATTCCAGCTTGCTTTAATATTGCCTGTTCCAGGCCCTTTGATAAATCCTTATTATGAAGGGGAACAGTAGTAGAACGTTTGGATTTTAAGTTCAATAGTTGTACATGGGAACCCCGTTGACGTATTATTATAAAGCCATTATTTTGTAATAGCCTAATCATTTCCTTTGGAGTAAGTGGCATGTTTATTATTCCTTTACTGTTAGTTGAATTATACTACGTAATAATACGTATGTCAATATAAACACGTGTAATTACGTATGCATTGTTTGAGAAAATTTGAGATATATGTAATATTATGGTACAGATATATTATCACACCCTGAAAGCACATGCAACCATTTTCTTACAATTATTATTCAACCGACGTTTCTATAGGGCTGAGATAATATATCGAGGGCGATTTATGGGACACCTTACCTATTACAATATTAGTATAGAAGAACAGGAGAAGATAATCC
>DATESI010000147.1:0-18345 GCA_035270905.1 Anaerovoracaceae bacterium | reverse complement strand
GTCTATGAACGTCAAATCCTGTTCCTATTCTTGTTCCTGATTCCATTAAGCTCGACCTTCCTCTTAGTTCCTCCCCTTGCCCCCAAGCGGCCTGACACATTTGCAGGTCCTCCTTGGTGGTTATCTTGATGTTGCCGTAGTCCCCCGTGGTGATTGCCACCGGATACCCTCCGCGCTCCACAAGGGAACCGTCGTCCGTCCCATAAAAGCCTTCCGCCATGGCCTTCTCGTATGCCCCAAAGATTATGTGCTTACGAAAACCCTGCGGGGTTTGGACGTTGTAAAGCAGGCTTCGGTCTAGGGTCCTAGATAATGCCGAGGCATGCTGGTGCCCTTGGTCTTTGCCCTTAGGAAATTGGCCTGCGGCCAAGTGGTTTGCTGCGGACTCATCTACTATGCGAACTGTGTCCTTAGTTGGTACTGCATCAACCGTCGCCCCAAATTCGTATGCGTCCTTGACTACATCCTCGATTTCCTTGGTGGTAACGAAGGGTCTTACCCCATCATGAATCAAAATTATGTCTCCATCATCAAGCCTGCCCCCTTGTTCCTTGTCCTTAAGCGCCGCAAGACCTTGCAGACCCATGTAGACAGAATCCTGTCTTTGGGCTCCGCCAGAAACAATGGTAATGCCTCGCTGGGATTCAAAAAGGCTGCAACACAAATCGACATAATCTGGATGTGTCACCACGATTATGCCATCAATACAGCTTAGGTTCTTGAACCTTGCTACTGTCCGTTCCACAATTGTCTTGCCCTCTATTTGCAGAAACTGCTTGGGCAAATTGGCTGCCATTCTCTTACCGAGACCGGCAGCCACTATTATTACATATACTCGTGTGTTTTCATACATTGCTAATACTTCAATCTTCCGAATATCATTCTACCTGCCGCTGTTTGGAGCACGCTTGTAACATTTATCTTAGTAGTCTCTCCGATTTTTTTGCGACCGTCTTCAACAACTATCATAGTTCCGTCGTCTAGGTATGCTATGGCCTGACTGTTGTCCTTGCCTTGCTTAACTAGGCTGACTTCCATTTCCTCGCCGGGAAGAACCATTGGCTTAAGGGTGTTAGCAAGCTCGTTAATGTTGAGCACGTTGACACCATTGATTGATGCAACCTTGTTCAAATTAAAGTCGTTGGTTACAACCTTGCCGTTCATCATCTGTGCCAGTTTAAGTAGCTTCACGTCAACCTCTGGAATTTCCTTGAGGGCTTTTTCGTCATTGGTATTGTATATCTCTATTCCATAGTCTGTTTGGATTTTTTTTAGAATATCCAAGCCTCTTCGTCCTCTTGTCCTCTTGAGAGAGTCGGACGAATCTGCTATATGTCTCAGCTCCACCAATACAAACTCAGGAATTACGATTGGCCCCTCCAGGAACCCGGTCTTCATTATCTCTGCTATTCTGCCATCGATGATTACGCTGGTATCCAATATCTTGGGAATAGCATCGCTCTTCTTTTTCTTATTGACCGCCATTATGTTAGGGTTGGCGCCAGGGTCCATATTCTGATTGGCTACCTTCTTAGCATTGATAAGGGTGCCGATAATTTCGAAGCCCTTCTTGGTGGCTACCACAACGCCTATATAGCCACATATCACATATGTGATGGCCGTTATAATAACGTATGAGTAGCCTGTAACAACATTAGCATAAATCTTGGTAATGAAAAGAGCGATAATCAGCCCGACGATAAGTCCCACTGTGCCAGTGATCAAATCGTTTGCGGACACCTTCCTCAAGTCGTTCTCCAGATTGTCTGCCATCTTTACACTTTGTCTACCGATGGTTGGAGTTAGTCGATAAAAAATAATTCCAAATATAATTGCGAGTACGATCCCTGTTATTATCTGCTGCACTGGTGTATAGTTTTCGCCTAGACCACCAAATTTTTCAATTGCCCACGCCCTACATAACAAGAAACTCCCATAGCCTAACGCCATACCAAGAATAGTAAACAAACCTCTTCCTATTTTTTTAATCATGTCTTTACCTCCTTTCCTCAAAAATAATCTTTAGATACTCTCCATGCTTAACCGAGGGGAATAATCAAACTGCTTCCTCTATTAAACTGTCGATTGTGGTAATGTCGAAGCCTACTGCAAGCACTAATTCGCTTTCGAGGATTTGCTTGGCGTTGGTTAGCATCTTCTTCTCACCTGTGGACAGCTTCTTGATTCTGTCTGTCCTGATGAGATTCCTCACTACCTCTGCCACCTCCATAATGTCTCCTGTTTTGAGTTTATCCATGTTGTCGCGGTTTCTTCTGTTCCAATTGTTGGACATGTCTGTTGAATCTTCGCGTAGCACAAGAAAGACCTTTTCGACTTCCTCTTTGGAAATAATCGGTCTTACTGCTATCTCACTGCCAAAGTCAACGGGGATCATTACGTTCATATCGACATAAGGCAATCTCATAATGTAGTATCTCCTTGTCTCTCCTAGGATGACTCTCTCCTCGACAGCCTGAATGACACCGGCTCCGTGCATTGGATATAAAATTTTATCCCCAACTGCAAACATGTTAAACTCCTCCACTTTATATCTATAATAACAGTATAGAGCATTTTGTGAGAGGGTGTCAACCCGCAAATTTTCAATCTTATCACATGGACTTTGTACTGTCAACAAAAAAATCCTCTTTTCCTTTTGCTTTCATATGAATTATGTTAAAATAATTATATAATTTTCATACGTTCTACACACAAATCCAATATTATAATGTGAGGAATGTAAGTGAAACAATAAGCAAGGAGGCTTACCATGTACAAACTTTTAGTAGTTGACGATGAACCTAAGATTCGCGAGGTTATCAAGGAATATGCCGAATTCAACGGATATGAGGTAACTGAGGCAGGCGACGGCATGAGTGCTGTTGGTCTTTGCAAGCTCAATGACTACGACTTAATCATAATGGATATTATGATGCCTAAGCTTGATGGCTTCACGGCCTGCAAGGAAATCAAAAAATTTAAGGATATCCCGGTTATTATGCTATCGGCAAGAAGCGAAGAATATGATAAGCTATTTGGGTTCGAGCTGGGTATTGACGACTATGTAATCAAGCCATTCAGCCCTAAGGAACTTATGGCAAGAGTCAATGTTGTCCTCAGCCGTAAGAATGCAGCAACCCAAAGTAATACGGGTGTGCTCAAGTTCAACGGATTGGAAATCAACATATCGGCAAGAACTGTTTCTGTAGACGGGGCACGAATAGAGCTTACCCCTAAGGAGTATGAGCTATTGTTTTACTTAATCGAAAACAAAAATATCGCCTTATCGAGGGACAAACTTCTATCGGATATTTGGGGCTACGACTTCTTCGGTGATGACAGAACCATAGATACACACATTAAGAACCTAAGGAACAACCTGGGTCCATACAGGGATTATATTGTGACACTAAGAGGGGTAGGATACAAATTTGAGTTCGAAGAGTAGATTTGATTTTAAAAGCATAAGGGTAAAATTATGGCTATATTTCATCGGCTTTGCTGCTGTACTTATTGCCCTAATTTGGTTTTTGCAAATTTTCTTCTTGAATCACTATTACGAGGAAATGAAGATTTCTGAAACTACTAAGATAGCAAACCGTATTGTATCTGAGTATCGGCAAGGCGGCGATCAGCTGGCTAGCAAAATCCAAAATCTTGCTATTACCAATGACATATATGTGAAGGTGGAATCCAGCGACGGCTCCATATTGTTCTCGCCGGAGAATGCATCAGGAATCCCTATGTTCTTCTATGGCCTTGAGGTCCAAACTCTTAAGGAGCAGCTCGCCCGAACGGGACTTGATAGTGTGGCAGTAATTACTCCTGATAAGCATACTAAGACCAAAACTCTTGGCTATGCATGCTACCTGAGCAGCATGGACACGGGGCAGGTGATACTGTATATCTTCTCGCCACTTTATCCTATGGATTCAACTGTTGCCATACTGAGAAAACAGCTTATATACATTTGTATTATTTCGACAATGCTGGCTCTAGGTCTGGCACTATACCTAACCAACAGACTGGCTAAACCGATTAAGGATATTACCAATTCCGCTGCCGAAATGGGTCGCGGTAACTACAATGTGCAGTTCAAAGGCGGTCACTATACAGAACTTATTGAGCTGGCTGATACCTTGAACACAGCCTCCTACGAACTGGAAAAGACCGAAATGTACCACAAGGATTTAATCGCCAATGTGTCCCACGACCTTAGGACACCTCTTACCATGATTAAGTCCTATGCGGAGCTGATTCACGATATATCGGGCAACAATGAGGATAAGCGTAATGCCCATCTTCAGGTAATTATTGACGAAACGGATAGGCTCAATAACCTTGTAAGCGACATGCTCAATATATCCAGAATGCAGTCAAAAAAGGTTGTCCTAGAAAAGAGTATCTTCGACATCAAACAGGCTGCCGAAAGTATACTTATATCATATGATATTCTCAGAGAGCAGGAGGGCTACATCTTCGAGTTCAACTGTCCGAAGTTTGTAATGGTCAACGCAGACGAAGCGAAGATTAAGCAGGTTCTTTCCAACCTGATTAATAATGCCGTCAAATACTGCGGCGAGGATAAGAA
This sequence comes from Anaerovoracaceae bacterium, assembly GCA_035270905.1. GTDB lineage: Bacteria > Bacillota > Clostridia > Peptostreptococcales > Anaerovoracaceae > JAVXAG01. The sequence continues at coordinate 13,754 of DATESI010000147.1, read as the reverse complement.
GGTAATTATTAATATTAAAAGGCTTAGAAATGGCAGGCTTAGATGTGAGGTTGCTGACCACGGCAAGGGTATTGCCCCTGAGGAAATCACCCATGTTTGGGAAAGATATTATAAGTCCAGCACCCACCATGTAAGAGCAACTGAGGGCTCTGGCCTTGGTCTTTCTATCGTCAAGGAAATCCTAACTCTCCACAAGGCAGAGTTCGGTGTTACAAGTAAGCTTGGCAAGGGAAGCACCTTCTGGTTCGAGCTAGATGTTTCCAAGGTGAAGCAAACGCCAATCCTTGCCGACCAGACTCCACTGCCTCCTCTAGCACCACTTGATGCGGAGCCTACTACGGATACTGATACAGTGCAAGACGTCGACGAGATACATTCAGGCAGCTCCAGCAACCCGAGGGAACAAAATTAACGAGTGCAAAGCTAAAGCAGCAATGATTTAAAATAATCTTTGCTGCTTTTTTGTTTTCCTATATTTTATTCTCGTTATGCTTTGTATATTTTTTATTCTCGTTATGCTTTGTATATATTTTACTCTCATTATGCCTTGTATGCGTTGATTGCATCGTAGATGTTCCTTGCACCAATTATAGTGCAGCCTGCGTTCTTGCCCGACTTCCCCATTTCGGAAATTATTCTGTCTGCATTCTTCTTAGGGAGGATTATCTGCTCGTAACCCATTCGCACTGCCTCGGACACTATCTTCTCTGCATTCTGCGTTGACCTAAGGTCTCCCGTAAGACCCACCTCGCCGATTACGATGGTCTTCTTGCTGCATAATACGCCCTTGAGGGATGAGTATATGGCAAGGGCCACTGCAAGGTCAACAGATGTGCTATCAAGCCTCATACCGCCAACTACGTTGACATACACATCCTGATTAATCATAGCAAGCCCAACTCTCTTCTCCAGAACTGCCAATATCATATTGAGCCTGGAGTTATCTATTCCAACAGAGGTTCTCCTAGCGAAGCCTACATTGGCAGGTGCTGCTAATGCCTGTATCTCAAGGAGCACTGGTCTACTGCCCTCATAAATTGCAGTGATTACCGCACCCTCTGCTCTATCCTCTGCATTCTCGAGAAGGCTTCCTGACAGGTTCTCTATTTCAATAAGTCCGCTGCTTTCCATTTGGAAGGCTCCGATTTCGCTGGTTGTGCCGAATCTATTCTTATATGCCCTAAGTATTCTTAGATCGTGGTCTCTCTCCCCAGTAAAGTTAAGTACGCAATCCACCAGATGCTCTATGATCTTCGGTCCTGCAAGCTCGCCATTCTTAGTCACATGGGCCACAATAAACACAGGTATATTCCATGTCTTGCCTATCTTCATAAGCTGATTGCTACAGGCTCTTACCTGAGAAATGCTTCCCGGTATGGAGTCAATCTCCTCGGTGTACATGGTCTGAATTGAGTCGATTACAAGAAAGCTTGGCTTCAGGTTTTCGCATGCATTCATTATGCTCTCCATGTTAGTCTCGGCCAATACCATTAGATTGTCATTGAGGTTGCTGCAAACTCTATCTGCACGCATCTTGATCTGCTCCTCTGATTCCTCTCCTGATACATATAGTACAGTGCCAAGGGAGTTGGCTATGTTAGACGCCGCCTGAATTATAATCGTGGATTTGCCAATGCCCGGTTCTCCAGATATGAGCACCAAGGAGCCCGGTACAAGTCCGCCTCCAAGAACCCTGTTTAGCTCTCCGATTCCTGTATCTATTCTTGTATAATCTCCTGAGCCCACGTTCTTCAAGACAGATGGCTTGGCATTGGTTCCCTTCTCTGCTGTTGTTCTTCTTCTGCTGTCTGTTGCAGCGGTGTCTACTATTTTCTCCTCAGTCATGCTATTCCATGCTCCGCAAATGCACTGCCCCATCCACTTGGGACTCTCGTATCCACACTCCTGGCAGACGAATACGGTTTTACTTTTCTTCGCCATTGTAATCCCTTCCTTGCAAACATGTGTTCTTTTTCATAGTATACCAAACCCCACCTCAAATGTCTATGGGTTTTTGTGAAGTTTTGGACACTATTGAAGCTTTTTTTACTAAGGGATGCAAATGGGTATTGCGGGCAAATGGGTATTGCGGGCAAATGGGTATTGCGGGCAAATGGGTATTGCAGACGAATGGGTATTGCGGGCAAATGAAAGTGCCTCGACGTCGCGAGGCATTTTCCCGGAAATTATCATACACATTGATAAAACCATAAAGTTTTTTCCGTCACATCTTTGAGTGTAACACTAGGGTTGCTTGGTTACTCTTTCCAGAATGCGTCTTTGGTTGAGTGGGGCATCAAGCAATAAAAAAACTGCTTCGTCCAAAGCAGTCCTAATTCATAATAACCTATTCTCATCATATCCTTTTTACATCGGACGTGATGGCAACCGGCTGTCATACCTTTCGGTTTAGACCCTTTGGCTTTGCGTCCCTAAATTTCTCTAGGTTTGCCCTTATTCAACTATCACCTATGCTACCACTTTGATATAAAAATGTCAATGCCATTGTGGGTAAAATTTTTCTATTTGCACTAAAACTTTTTCATTATTTTCGTGTCTTATTTGACCCTCTTTCCTTTGAGGGAAATCCTTGGCCAAAAATCAAAATGGGACGAAGCTTTTCGGCTTCATCCCACATTTGTTTTTTATATTTCGTATTTGGTTTTATTGTCTTATGCTTCTTCTTCAGCCTTATGGTTAGCAATAATCTTCTCTGCTAACTGCATAGGAACTTCTTCGTATCTTTCGAAGTTCATTGTGAATGTTCCTCTTGCCTGAGTCATAGCTCTAAGCACGATTGCATAGTCGAAAAGCTCTGATTGAGGTGCTTCTGCCATTAACTTCTGTCCATCGTTAGTAGGCTCCATACCTAATATCTTACCTCTTCTCTTATTCATGTCGCCCATTACGTCTCCTGTGTAATCATCAAGAACTAGGATTTCAACATGCATTACTGGCTCAAGTAGGCAAGGCTTAGCTTCTACGATACCCTTCTTGAATGCAAGGGATGCAGCAATCTTAAATGCTACTTCGTTGGAGTCTACATCATGGTATGAACCATCATATAATACTGCCTTAACGTTCTGTACCTTACAGCCTGCTAGAGGACCCTTTTCCATACATTCAAGTAATCCCTTTTCAACTGCAGGAACGTAGTTCTTAGGAATTGAACCACCGAATAGTTCTTCGGAGAATTCAAGGCCTGGTTCCTGTGAAGGTGAGAACTTAATGTGTACGTCACCGTACTGGCCAGCTCCACCGGACTGCTTCTTGTGTTTACCTTGAACGTCTGATGAACCCTTAATAGTTTCTCTATATGCTATCTTCTGAGGTATTGTCTTAACAAGTACACTGAACTTGTCTTTTAATTTTGCCTGAATGATTGAAAGCTGAATGTCGCCTTGTCCGCCAAGTAATGACTGATGAGTTTCAACATTTCTTTCGAGAACGAATGAAGGATCTTCTTCCATTAGCTTATGTAAGCCTGAAGCAAGCTTTTCGTCTTCGCCCTTAGCCGCAGCTTCTACTGCGATGAAATATGATGGTTGTGGGAAGTCAACAGGTGGGAACTGTACAATATTTGCTTTTTCGCACAGTGTATCGCCTGTCTTAGTGAACTGCAATTTTGCGATTGCTACGATGTCTCCTGCTTCAACCAGCTGAGCATCGCCATGTGATGAACCACGCATGAAGAACATTGAACCAAGCTTTTCTGGTTTTTCTGCTCTTGCGTTGTATATTTCTGTACCCATCTTTAATTGGCCTGAGATAACCTTAGCTAAGGAAATCTTGCCTAGGAATGGGTCAGCGATTGTCTTGAATACGAAGGCTGCAGGCTTGCCAGCAGGATCGCACTTAACTTCTATGTCTTCGTCCTTACCGTTCTTAGCAGGGTATGCAGCATGTGCTGTTGCCTGTTGAACGTATTTGATAATAGCATCAAGAATCTCTGTGATTCCCTTGCTACCAACGGATGTACAATCCAAAACAGGAACGATGTCTCCGGATGCGATTCCGATTGATAGACCCTTAGCAAACTCTTCGTCTGTAAATTCGCCAGCATCGAAATATTTTTCCATTAATTCTTCGTCTGTTTCTGCGATTGCTTCGCTTAATGTATCTCTATCGTCTAATGTAGCAACTGAAGTTCCGAATTTTGCCTTCAAGTCTTCAACGGTCTTAGCTACATCAACATTTTCTTTATCTGCCTTGCTGATTACAAAGAACTTAGGCATATCATATTTCCTGCATGCCTGCCATGCCTTCTCTGTACCAACCTGAATGCCGGAAGACGCATCAACCAAAATCAATGCTGCCTCTACAGCTCTCATTGCTGAATTAACTTCTCCGACAAAATCAAAGAATCCCGGAGTGTCAACAAAATTAATCTTAACCTTGTTATATTCTACAGGAACGATTGTTGCGCCAATTGAATAGCCCTTCTCAATCTCCATCTTGTCATAGTCAGATACTGTGTTTCCGTCTTCAACCTTACCAAGTCTGTTAATAACGCCTGTTGCTAACAAGGCTGCTTCTAGGAATGTAGTCTTACCACATCCACCATGCCCGAGCAGTGCGACGTTTCTAATGGTTTCGCTTTTATAGCCTTTCATATATAAGACCTCCCAAATTATTTTTTACAAGTGTGATTATTATAACAAAAAAAGCCGCTCTATTCAACGACTTTTTGAATTGTCCGACTATTAATATTGGAATTCCATGATTTCATGCCTATAGATTGCAAAGAATCGGCAGAATTACCGGCACGCCGAAGGTTACGATTACACCCACTATAAGTGCAACCAGTCCCAGCTCTCTGCCAACGGCACGAGTGACCGGCACAAGCATAGTGTCCATGTTGCCAGCAGCGCCCGATGCGATTGGCGCACTTTTGCTGACCCTCATGAGAATAGGAATGAGCAGCACAGTAAAGAAATCTCTAAAGACGTTAATCATAAATCCGTAGACCCCAGCTTCCGCCCCGAAGGCAGAAAGCATCGTCGCCCCGGTCATGCTGTAATATCCGGCTCCGCTGGCTGCGATTACAGCGTACTTAAATGGAATGCTGGTGAAAAGCGATGCAACGGCACCACCCGCCATGCTGCCAAGATAAACTCCGGCTACTAGGTAAAGGATTTTGAAACCCACCTTTTTCAAGTAGCGAAAAATGTTTTTGTTCTGGCCAAGTCCGATTCCCACGCTGGTGTAAAGGATAACCAGAGATGTCCAAAGGGTGTATGTAAGTATGAACGTCATATTCTCCGGCATGAAAAAATAACAGCCGAAGGCTCCGGCAATAACGCTTATTGGAATAATAATAAGGATTGGGTCTAGCTTTTTGTCCTGAGTTGCACTTTTATCATCAGTAGCTGCATCCATTGCCTTTGCTTCATCATCGTCTAATTGCAATTCACTATATTTGTCCAGTGGCAGGATAGTCTTTTCAATGATAAGACAAAAAATTACGCTAAAGAGAATTGCACAAAGGCATGTAACTAAACAGTTGACTCCCACGATACCAATCTTGGCGATAACCTCTTCATTAGTTCCAACATTGCCCCCGATAGTCACCATGAGAACAATCAATGCAATCGTAGTTATAATATCTACAACCTTGTATACCTTATCCGGCAAATTCTGAAAACCAACCAGGGCACCTATGCCTAGGCACGCAAATGGCATAATTGTCGCTAACATAAAAGACTCCCTTCCTGCTATATTGAACTCATTATAGCAGAAAGAAAGCCCATCTTCCAGTTATATTGCGATATTGTCACAGTCGTAATTCCCCATTCTTCAGCATCTCAATAGTAGCTCGATTAGTAACCTTCTCGATATGTGTGTCGGCACCAATATACCTCGGTGTTACGGTTTGATTTTTATATTTTTTTAGAACTCGGCTGTCTTTGGTGTTCTTGGGAATGGCAGCACGTCACGGATGTTGCTCATGCCTGTGATGTACATGATGATTCGCTCAAAGCCCAGACCATAGCCGGCATGTTTAACTCCGCCGTATTTGCGAAGGTCAAGGTACCACCAGTAGTCCTTCTCGTCAAGATTCATTTCTTTCATTCTTGCCTTAAGCACATCAAGTCTTTCTTCTCTCTGACTGCCACCGATGATTTCGCCAACGCCAGGTACAAGAAGGTCGCAAGCCGCAACGGTCTTATTGTCGTCGTTCATTCTCATGTAGAATGCCTTGATTTCCTTCGGGTAATCTGTTACGAATAACGGCTTCTTATATACTTCCTCTGTAAGGTATCTTTCGTGCTCTGTCTGGAGGTCAATGCCCCATTCTACAGGGTACTGGAATTCCTTGCCGGACTTCTTCAAGATGTCAACTGCCTCGGTGTATGTTACTCTGCCGAAGTCGGAGTTGACGATATTGTTCAGTCTGTCGAGCAATCCCTTGTCGATGAAGCTATTGAAGAATTGCATTTCTTCAGGTGCGTTTTCAAGTACATAGTTGATGATGTACTTAATCATTGCCTCTGCAAGCTCCATGTCGTCTGCAAGGTCAGCAAATGCAACCTCAGGCTCTATCATCCAGAACTCTGACGCGTGTCTTGCTGTGTTGGAATTCTCTGCTCTGAAGGTTGGTCCAAATGTATATACATTCCTAAATGCCAAGGCAAAGGTTTCGGCCTCAAGCTGTCCGCTTACGGTCATGCTTGTTTCCTTGCCGAAGAAATCCTGACTATAGTCGATTTTGCCATCTTCTGTTCTAGGTGGGTTATCCATATCAAGAGTTGTTACTCTGAACATTTCGCCTGCACCCTCGCAGTCGCTGCCTGTGATGATTGGTGTATGCACATATACGAAGTTTTGATCCTGGAAAAATCTATGAATTGCATAAGCAACAAGTGATCTTACTCTGAATACTGCTGCGAAAGTGTTGCTCCTAGGTCTTAGGTGGGCAATTTCTCTCATAAACTCCATGCTATGCCTCTTCTTCTGAAGTGGATAATCTGCATCCGAATCAGCCTCGACAACCGCCGAGATTGCCTTGATTTCAAACGGCTGCTTCGCATCCGGTGTGAGAACCAACTTGCCTGTAACGGCTAACGCCGCTGCAATTGGCGCCTCGGAAATTTCTTCGAAATTATCAATAATATCTGCTTCATAAACCACTTGAACTGATTTGAAAAAGCTTCCGTCGTTTAATTCTACAAATCCAAACTTATTGGAGCTTCTATTAGTCCTAACCCAGCCTCTGATAAATACTTCCTTATCAGCATACTTGGCCATGTTTCTATGAAGTTCTCTAAGTTGTATGTCTTTCATGTGTAATACCTTCTTCTTTTTTTATTTTTTCGTCCTTGTGCACAACGCTGAAACTTGTTGTTTTTAGTAGTTTGCACTTTTTATATATTATCATGTAACATTCCATAATTCAACAGATATTTATAGCCATCCAACCCTTATATCTTGCATAGCTTAATAATTGCTTTTTTGTATATCTCGCAAGCCTTTTCCAAATCTTCCACATAGGCATATTCATCCTTTTGGTGCTCTGTACACTCTCTTCCAGGGAACACGGGACCGAAGGCCACAATATTATCCATTCCCCTTGCATAGGTTCCTCCGCCCATTACGCTCGGTTCTGTCATATCGCCAGTTACCTCTCTGTAGGCTTCAAGCAATCTACCTATTACTTCTCCATCCTTATCCATATATACAGGCCTCATATGATCCATTACCTTGATGGTGCATTTTATTGAATCTCTAATCTCGGGTTCTATCCCTAGCATTACATCCTCAAGGCTATATGTGACAGGGTAACGAATGTCTATTTCCATCTCGACATTATTGCCTACAGTATTAATTGTACCAACATTAAATGTCAGCTTGCCACTCTGCTCATCCTTTAGACCAATCCCGATTTTTTCTCCATAAAGATTGTCACCGATTTTTTTCATGTAAAAGGTTGCTAGTGGTGAATCAACGCCCAATTCAACAACTTTTTTCATAAGACTTGTTATGGCATTATCGCCGTCCCATGGTGTACTACCGTGGGCTGACACGCCCTTCTTTGATATTGTCTCTCCATTAATCGTGCACTCTGCATAATCGGGCACCATGTTGGATGCATTACCACCCTTGATATACTCAAATCCTGTATCCTTCAGCGCCATGGTTACCTTCAGCGTTATAATACCTTTTTCTCCATATATAGCCGGGAAGTCTGCATCTGGGGTGAAACCGACGGTTGGTATTTCCTCATGTTCTTTATAGTAATCTATGTCAATCCAGTCACCGTCTTCCTCAGTCTGTCCAAAGATTATACGTACTCTCTTGTCAAGCTTGATTCCTGCATCAAGTATATCCTTCATAGCAAATATGGCAGCCATAGCAGGGCCCTTGTCGTCTATTGCCCCTCTACCATATATTTTGCCATCGTGTATCTCTCCTTTGAATGGTGGATATGTCCAGTCATTACCTGCTGGCACCACATCTAAATGGCAAAGGATTCCCACAATATCTGAGCCTTCTCCAATCTCTGCGTAACCAATCATTCCATCACAGTTTTTGGTTCTAAATCCAAATGATTTGCACAAATTTAATACATATGTCAATGCTTGGGGTACAACATCCCCAAAGGGTTTTTCTCCACCTTGGTTACATGTTACGCTTGGTATTGCAATCAATTCTTGTAGGTGTTTTATCATCTCCACCCTCCTCTCATAAGATAAGTCCCCACCGCTGTGATGAGGACTTATCAAGTTGATTTCTTGCTTATTTGAATGATTTGTAGTCAAATCCCAGATTAAAACTTGTAGTGCTAAATACCTTTTGACCTGCTTCGGTCTTCCAGATATCAGGTGAAGGAAGTGCAAATATGGTGACTTCTTCTCCTATTGTCCAGTTTGGATTAGTAACCGGATAGCCATCCTTATTGAGCATACAAATCAAATCAGGTACACATGCGTCTACGACGCCATTTTTCTTTGAGAAAATATTCTCATTCTGCATTCCAATTTCGTAGTTGTCTCCTTCGAACTCTTTGATGCCCTTCACATTAATTGTGCCATAGTTGAATCCGTCTCTGCATTCCCACGGTGACTCTTCAATAAGCCCCCTAAACAAAACTTTACCATCGAATCCACTGGCAATTATCTGCGCAGTATCAAGTTTCTTTTCATTTGACAGTCTTAACGTCTCTCCTATTTTTTGTGCCCATGAAATTGCTCCTGGAATTACAGAATTCCTGAACTCCTTCCCTCTCATTGGGTGGTCTGCAACCCCGACCTCGTCTCCGCTTACAACGGCAATAGCCCTTACGATAGCCTCCGCTCTTAGATCATTCACGGTATTATTTAGTATTACCGTGTCTCCAAAATTTGTAGCGCATGCGAGAGGTGCAATAGGAATTCCTTTCACGTAAAATGACGAATGCTGCAGTTCGGGTACTGATCTTCCTGCTGGGTCGCTATCGGCCAAAGGAATATCAAGTGCCATCGCAATATGTATAGCTTCGGCAGTATTTTCTCCGCCTAACTCCGTTGAGGAAACAGCGCAGAACTTTTCTCCCATGTAGTCTTGCAATGTTGTAAAGGCTAATATTGCAGCCGAATCGTCAAGTCGCGGAAGTCCTGCGTAACGTGGGTCCTCTTCACCATTTTCATATAATGGTGCTCCACACCCATATGGTGAAGCGATTAGTCCCTCGTCAGGAATCTCGCTTAGTTCAATAAGCTTAAGGCTCTTCCCGTTTGCATAATCCTTTTCAATCATTTCCAAACCAACAGGAAGGCTTCCTCCACCGCCGGTTCCAACTACTGTACATCCATATAGGATGTCTATAACTTCTTGCTTTGATAATGTTCTCATTTTTAGCCGTCCTTATGCTTCTAATTTTTCCGTCGTTGCCCCAGGTCTTGATTCTGATGGCATGAACTTTTCAAGAACTAAGAACAATACTGCTCCGAATATCATGCCTAAGAAATCCAGCTGAAGTAGATATGATGCCACAACTGAAACGACCCATGCAATAATTCCTGCCCAGTAGAATCCTTCTCTTGAATGCCAGTTCTTCGCCTTGCCTTTTCCTACGATGAAGTAATCAGCGAACATAATTCCTCCAAGAGGGCAAATCAAATATGCCAAATATCCAAGGAATAATTCGATACTGTCAACTATGCTGGTCAAACCAAGTATTGTTCCAAGGATACCAACTACCAAGGTAACCTGCATTCTCTTATTGTCCTTAATATTAAATGCCTGAACAGTATCTAAGGCGCCGCAGTATGCATTAATCGAGTTTGTAGTCCATGCTGAGAGAACCAGTGAAATAACTCCCAAAATAGGGATTCCTACAACGATTAGTACCATACTAATGTCAAATTCATTTGCAATCTTAGTTAAAAGAGCTCCTAATACCAATGTTATTACTCCCAGTGGGAATACGCCCAAAGTTGTTGAAAGAACTGTGTCCTTCCTTGACTTCTGGAATCTTGATACATCTGCTGCTGTAATAACTCCACATGCATAAAAATCAAATGCAAGGATAACTCCATCTAAGAATGACATGGTTGAAGTAATCTTCTCATTGATTACGTCTAAGCCATTCTGCTTAATTGCAAGGTATGTTCCAATAATCATTACGATCATTAAAAGTGGAATTGCTATGTAGTCCAGTTTTTCTATGGTCTTCATTCCTACTGCTGCTGTGATTGTCATAACTACTCCCCAGAATATGCATGATACTGCATATGGAATAGTAATATCAAATGATGTCTGCATGAAGTTTACAAATGATTGCGCACATTCCTGGTTGTTAATTCCAAACCAGCCAATGAGGTTTACTGCAAAGACTAAGCCGGCAATACCTCTTGAACCCTTCTTACCTAATGTGGATTCTGTTATGGTGCATGATGCCAATCCAAGGTCACAACCAATAAACCCAAGGACTGTCATTGCAACAACAACTAAGATATATCCAACTATACCTGAAAAAATTGCTGGCCAGAAATTCATTCCCTCTACCAAGAGTGCACCCTCAAGGAATGATGGTATACATACGCATATTCCCGCCTGCACGAATGCCACTGATATCCAGCTTTGCCTTTCCTCTTTCGTAATCGGAGTTAAGGCGTTAACTTCTCGCTTATTTTCGCTCATGGTTTCTATCTCCTTTTATAAGTTTTCTCAAATATATCAAATGCGTGCACAAATGTAATTAAAAAAAAGACAAAATTTTGAGGGCAAAATTGTGCATGTGAACAAACAATTGTTGTGTTTATAATTGTATAATGGTATAAAGTAATTATCAATAATAAGTAAATGAATTTAGATTAAGGATTTATGGTGAGTAAATGAGTGTTACTGTAAAGGATTGTCTCTCCCTGCCGTCATTGTCCCTTGGCAGGGTCATAGGTGGGCACAGAGGTTTGGGTAGTATTGTAAGTTCCGTTTCTGTTCTTGAATTTGACTACATCTCCGAGGAGCCATATACACCTAACGAATTAGCGATTACAGCCTTTTACTTTATAAAGGATGGCATCGATATGCAGGTTGAGTCTATACACGTTTCAAAGCGAGCAGGAATAGTCGCTATTGTGCTGTTCTATTCTGAGGTTGTGCTGCAGGGTATCGACCCAAGACTAATTGAAGCAGCTAACCAAAGTAATCTGCCGCTAATTCTTCTCCCCGGTGATGACCTTGGACTTAAATACAGCGATGTAATACATGATGTTTCTGAGGCAATCTTTTTGGAAGCAAAATCAGAAAACTTCTATGTAAAAAACACCCTTGATAGAATATCCCAAATGTCTTCCCAAAAGCGTACTGTTGAAAATGTTCTATCTATAATTAGCGAGCGAAACAGATGCTCGGTAGTAATCTGTGATTCACACAAACGGATGCTATGGCATTTTTTCTGGCCGAAGGGAAATGTATTTAACGTGGAGAATGAAATCAAAGAAAATCACGACTCCAAAAATTACAGCCACAGGTTTAAGGATAAAAGCGGGGTGGACCTCATCCTTTATTTTGTTAATCCATATACCCCTGTCAGCAAAAACATGATTGCTGATTCAGCGGAAATTCTTCAGCTGTTTTCATCGATTTGGAATGTAACTATTAGCTTTGAAAACAAGGAATCTATAATCGTTCCTCTAATGGAAGGTAATGAAGAACTGTATACCAAGCAAGCCCATGCATTCAATATAGATCTTAGTCAATATAAAACCCTCTTACTGATTGGTAGCAACAAGGATTACAAAACCCTAAGCACCCTATTTTTTCAATATGACCCTGATTCCATATCAGATGTCTATGAAAATTCTATCGTCTGCCTTTTCACTTCAGCTCCTACAGGGGCAACCTGGGATTTGTTTGTGGACGAGTTGCGTGAGGTTTATTCTGGTAAATTATATATCATTCAAGATGAATCAATGGCAGAGGACTGCCGCCGTCTATATATTGAATATGCAAAGTCAAAGGATTTGATTGAAAAGCTATTTCCCAACAATCAAATGGTTGATCACGACAAGCTAAGGTTTGCTTCCAACTGTCGCAAGCTAATTAACCAACGAGATAAAGATGGCAAATATTATTTCAATCTCATTGAGCCAATCCTATGCCATGACGATCCTGTCCTAATAACCACCTTAGAAACCTATCTTTTTGATGCGGATTCATCTGTAATGACAACGGCAGAGAAACTATATGTTCATAGAAATACCGTTAAATACAGATTGGATATCGTCAGGAAGATATACGGCAAAGGTTTAGACACTATGCCATTTTACTACGACCTATATACAGCTGTAGCTCTATATAGAATTTTGAAAAATGATGATTAATCCTTAACAAGAAGATTGTTTGCACATAGCAATCCCCGAAAAGCTAAAGTCTCAGCTGTTTCGGGGATTTTTTTATCAATGCTCTAGGGTTATCGTAATTATCTTCAAACCCATGCCATTTATTATTCTATTAGTACAGCTTAGCTCCTGCTGGAATTCCATCATCTAGGATTCAGAAAACCGATCTAATTGTTTGGAAAACATGTGTATTTGGATTTGGGGACACCATCTCAGACACCTCATATATTTTTTGTTCAATTTATCTACAAATTCAGGCTGTCTGGATTTAATAAGAATTCGCGGATGCCCATTGTAGTTATTCCCATTTCATCACGCTTTAATTTAATATAATTCCCTACTACTACTATTTTTTTGAACGAATCGTTAATGCTCAATAGTGGTCTCTCTTCTTGTTGCTTTTTTTCTTCGTCAGGCACTGCAAAGGCTGACTGGATATAATATTTATTATTTCCCTTATACGCAATAAAGTCGACTTCTAGCTGTTTGCGTTGTTGTTTGCCCTCACTATTTCTTTCTCTCAATTCTACCAGCCCTACATCAACTAAATAACCTCTGCATTTTAATTCGTTGTATATTATATTCTCCATTAAATGAGTTTCTTCAATTTGTCTAAATCCTAATCTTGCATTCCGTAGTCCAGAATCAACAAAATATATCTTTGTTGGAGTATTGATATATTTCTTGCCCTTTATATCATACCTAATAGCCGCATCAATCAAAAATGCATCCTTTAAATAATCAATATACTTTTTTATTGTTTTATCAGATATTTCACTTTGCCCAACCGAACGAAATGTATTGGATAATTTAGTTGGATTTGTTAAAGAGCCTATTGCAGATGCCAAAACATTAACTAGGGTTTCTAATTCATTACTATTTTTTATTTTATTGTGTTCGATTAAATCTTTTAGATAGGTTTCCTTAAAT